>CAZHBU010000065.1:0-10203 GCA_964530865.1 uncultured Sulfurospirillum sp. | reverse complement strand
ATAACAGATAAACTAAAAGTACATGAAGAGGGCTTAAAAGAGTATCTTACAAACCTTTATCAGCAAGATATAGTGGGTAAAGAAGATATAAAAGAATTGTATAAGTTAACTTCTAATCAAATTTATTCAACGCCATACATTGTAAATCAATCTTTGCCACTTATTGATGCAAGGTTTGAAGTGATAAACCCTTTTATAGTTGTGGACATTGGTGGAGCTACTACAGACATACACTATAGTAAAGACTTAGCAAGAGACAATATGGTAACAAATAGTGAGTACGATAGACTAGTTTTTAAAAAACTTGGGGTTTATAAGTCAAAAGAGAGTTTGGTTTTTGCTGCAAAGAACAATGAGTTTGTTTATGAGCTTTTAAATTACCTTAATGTTACAGAAAATATACTTGAAGAAGAGAGTGAGAAGGCAACTAGAATTTTGATGCAACTCTCTATATTTTTAGTTTTATGTAAAGTATCAACTCATAACCCTAACTATATAACATTGGATTTACACATACTAAAGAGCGTGGTTTTAACAGGTGGTATAACAAAGGTTTTAAGTTACGATGAGGTTGAGGCTATAGTGCAGTTTTTTTACAAAAAAATACTAAACACAACAGCCACTCCTTCGATACTTCTTGATTCAAATTATGATATTTGGACATTGGGTATGAATGCACTAGATGATAAAAGGAAACAAAATGTCAATTAACTGTATGAGAGCATTGATAGAAAAAGCAAATAGAAAATCACCAAATGAGATTGCTATCATAGATGGGAAACAAAAACTAACATACAATGAGCTTTTTACCAAAGTAAATCAAGTAGCACATTACCTTAGCGAGCTTGAACTCTCTAAAGGTAGTCGAATTGGTATATACTCTTATAAGGGAGTAGAGCAGGTTATAGCTATCTTGGCTGTTATGTCTACGAAACATATATTTGTACCTATTTCTAGACTTTTAAAGCCTGAACAAGTTAAGCATATTATAAATGATTGCGGGATTACATGTATCATCACTGATAAGGCAAAGTTAAAGAGTCTTGATGAGGTAGTTTTTGATGGCACTATCATCACTTATGAGGCAACAGGTAGGGAAATGGTCTCTTTTGAAGAGATATATAAGTGTTGTACCAAAAAATATGAATGTGTTATAGGTGGACACTCAAATGCCGTAATTACTTACAGTGTTGGTTCATCTGGTTCTCCAAAAGGAATCGTTATAACTCATAGAAATCTAGTAGATAGTGCTAGAGTTGCATCTCAGTATCTTGATATTCAAAAAGAAGATGTTATCTCTGGTATATTGCCTTTTACTTTTGATTATGGGCTAAATCAGATGTGTTGTGCAGTTTATAAAAGAGCTACATTAGCGGTTCATAGTATGCTTCTTTCATCTGATTTTTTCAATCATGTTTTAAATGACAAAGTTACTATCATACCTCTTATGCCTATACATATAACTCAGATGTTTGATGATGAGAGTATGAGAGTACCAAACCACAAATTGCTTTCAAATGTAAGACTCATAACAAGTAGTGGAGGAAAACTGACTGAAAAAATGAGAAAAGATATAGAATCACACTATACAAATGCAGAGTTTTACTCTATGCATGGTCTTACAGAAGCTTTTCGTTCTACTTATCTTGAACCAAGTCAACTTAAAATTCGCCCAGATTCTATTGGTAAGCCAATTCCTGATGTAGAGATATATGTCATTAATGAAGATGGAGTTGAGTGTAAACCAAGAGAAGTTGGAGAGCTTATTCATCGTGGTGGCTACATATACAAAGGTTATTGGAATGCAAAAGATGACACAGATAAACTTTACAAATCTATTAAGGTTTTAGAAAAAGTTGTAAATCTTGATGGTGATTTGACTGATGAGATAGTCGTTTGTAGCGGTGATTATGTCTATAAAGATGAAGAGGGTTATATATACTTTGATTCAAGGAAAGATGAGATTATAAAATCTTGTGGGTTTAGATTTAGTCCAGCAGAGATAGAAAAAGTTGTTTATGACAATCTCGCGTTTGTGAAAGAGTGTGCAGTTTTTTCTATAGAAAATGAGTTGATTGAGGAAGAAATAATAATGGTTTATAGTGCTTTAGTAGAAGTAGCCAAAAATGAGATACTTTTTGAGCTTAAAAAACATCTTCCAAATCATATGATACCCTCAGTTGTTCTTTTTAAACAAAAACTGCCACAAACCAACACAAATGGCAAAAAAATTGATAAAAATGCACTAAAAAAAGAGGTTTTAGATTTAGTTTAAGTTAAAATATTGATAAAATAAGGGAGAAAAAATGGTTAGATGTTTCAAAAAAAGATTTATTGTTTTGATAGTTATGTCACTTACAATGTTATTAGAAGTAGCTAGTGCTACTGAAACTATTAGAGTTGGTGCATTGCGTTTTACTTCTCATGCTGCTAGTTTTGTAGCATTTGAGCGAGGTTATTTTAAAGATCAAGGGCTTAATATAGAATTTAAGTTTTTTAAAGCAGCTCAACCGATGGCTATTGCTATTGCTTCTGGTGATGTTGACTTTGGGGTTACTGCGATATCTGGGGGACTTATAAATCTTGCTGGAAAAGGTGCTATAAAAGTAATTGGTGGTGCTTTACATGAAGAAAAAGGCATAGATGGACAAATGATAATTGCTTCAAAAAAAGCTATTGATTCTGGGCTTAAAACACCTGCTGATTTAAAAGGAAGAACTTTTGGTATAACTCAAACTGGCTCATCTTTTCATTATATGGCACATAAAATTGCACAAAAAGAGGGATTTTCAGTTTCAGATATTAAATTAAAACCTTTGCAAAAAGTAGGAGCTATCATAGGAGCTTTAAAATCAGGACAGATTGATGCTTGGTCAATTGTTCCACATATTGCTAAAGGGCTTTCAAAAAGTCCTAAAATAGAGATTATTGGTAAAGTTTCTGATTATATTCCAAATTATCAAGTTACAACAGTTTTTACATCAGCTTCAATTGCTAAAAATAGACCAAAATTAGTTAAGTCATTTTTAACTGCATTTTCACAGGGTGCAGCTGATTTTAATGCTGCATTAGTTGATAAAACAGCTGGAGATAAAGCATCTGAAGATATGATAAAACTTATTCACAAATACGTTTATGCTAGTAAACCATATGCAAAAGCTGCTCCTTCGATTCGTAATGGCGCTATGCGTATAAACAAAAATGCTAAGTTAAATATAACAAACATTAAAGACCAATTAGATTGGTTTAAATCAGAAAAACTAGTAAAACAAAACATTTCAATGGATATGTTAGTGGATACTAGTTACGTAGATACATACTAAAACTATATGGATTTAAGTCTAAAAAATATTTCGCATAGTTATGGTGAAGTTGAAGTTCTTAAAAATATTGATTTAGATATTAAAAAGGGTCAAATCGTATGTTTGGTTGGCCCTTCTGGTTGTGGAAAATCAACATTACTTAGATTTATTGGTGGTTTAGAAAAACCAGCTCATGGTCAAGTGATTCAGATTGGTTTAGTAAATACAAACTCGTTGAACCCTCTTACTTATATATTTCAAGATTTTGCACTCTTACCTTGGTTGAGTGTATATGAAAATATTGCACTTGTGCTCGAAGATCACAATATAAAAAAAAGTGAGATAAAAAAGATAATCACTGATGTTTTGAGTAGAACCCAATTGAGTGAATTTACCAATGCTTTACCAAAACAGCTAAGTGGTGGCATGAAACAAAGAGTTGCTATTGCACGAGCATTGAGTGTTAAACCTGAAGTTATGTTGATGGATGAGCCACTTTCTGCCTTAGATAGTCAAACTCGTGAGTTACTTATGGATGATTTGATAGAGTTATGGGAAAAAGAACGATTTACCGCTTGTTACGTTACTCACAATTTAAATGAAGCTGTTAGACTTGGTCACAAAATAGTTGTTCTTTCAAGACGACCAGGTTGTATACGAGAGATAGTTGATATTGATATTCCTCTTAAAGAGAGGCATAAACACATAGAAGAGTTAGATAAAAAACAGAAAAAATTATGGAGTTTGATGCGGGAAGAAGCATTGATAGCAGATAAGGAACTAATCAATGTCTGATGAAAAAAACTCAAAAGAGGTTGTTTTTAGAGGTGGTGGATTTACCTATAGACCAATTTTCTATGTTGGTCCTATATTTTTTGCGATTATAATTGCTCTGTTGGAGTGGGGGACTAGTAGTGGTTTTATATCTGATTTAACACTTCCAAAACCATCAGGAGTTTTTCAAGCATTTGTAGAGCTTTATGATTCTGGTCTTCTTTACAAGCACCTAGTACCATCATTGACAAGACTTTTTGTTGGTTCTTTGATGGGGATTACAGTGGGAATTACTGTTGGTCTCTTTATTGGGTTATTTAGTTTTGTTCGTGCTGGATTATTACCTATTGTTGCGGCACTTTTTCCTGTTCCAAAGATTGCCCTTTTACCATTATTTGTTATTTGGTTTGGCATAGATGAAGGCTCAAAGTATGCACTAATAGCATTTGGGTCATTTGCTCCAATGGTTGTTGCAACATATACTGCTGTCGATAACGTAGATCGTAGTTACATTCGTATGGGACAAAGTTTTGGGTTAAAATGGTTTTCTATTGTAAGTAAGATAGTCCTACCTGGAGCACTTTCTGGGATACTATCTGGATTAAGAATTGCTTTGGCAATCTCTATCATTCTTTTAGTGGCTGCTGAAATGCTAGGGGCAACGTATGGAATAGGAGCATATGTTTTAGAAGCAGGGTCTTTATATGATTTAGAGCGTCTTTTTGTAGGAGTAACTATATTGTCAATTTTTGGTATCATAATTAATTGGTTTATTGGCATAGTAGAGAGAAAGCTATTAAGTTGGCGTACATAAAAGTTGTCTTAAGTAAATAAAAGGTATAATCCATACCTAAAAAATAAATTTAACAAAGGATGTTTTGTGAAAAGAACATATCAACCACATAGTACACCAAGAAAGCGTACTCACGGTTTTAGAACCAGAATGAAGACTAAAAATGGTCGTAAAGTTATATCTGCACGTCGTGCAAAAGGTAGAAAGAGATTAGGACTATAAGCAGTTTTAGAAAACTTACACTTAATAGTGAGTTTTCAAATGTTTATAAACACGCAAAGAAATGGCACTCTGATGGTGTTGTTGTCTTTTTTAAAAAAGGTTCAGAAAAGAAGGTTGGTTTTACAGCTAGCAAAAAGGTTGGTAATGCCGTCAAAAGAGCACAAGCAAAACGTAGAATGCGCGCATTGTTTTTTGAAAATCAAGATAACTTGATAGACGGTAGTTATGTATTTGTAGCAAAAGAACGAATGAGTCAGATGTCTTATGATGAGTTAAAAAGAGGCATAACGTGGTCTCTAAAGAGGCTTGAGTGTCTAACATCTTAAAACATCTGGCCCTTTTTGTCCTTAAATTGTATCAAAAAGTTTTTACACTGTTTAATTATGGAAGTTGTAGGTATTATCCTACATGTTCTGAGTATGCCAAATGGCAGATTTTACACAACGGTATTATAAAAGCTTGTTTTTATAGTTTATTGAGAATTTTAAGATGTAACCAGTTGTTCCCAGGTGGAATTGACTATCCAGTTATAGCTAAAAGTTTTCATAACTCTCTTGTTACTCCTCCCACCTCTAAATCTGCAGATATAAAATTTTGGTTTGTACCAAAAAATAGTAAAAGTTTTTATGTTATAAAAGCTTTTAAATAACCTCTCAAAAGGGAACGCCGTGATAGACAAACTGAGCAATCAGAGTAGAATAATTATAGCAACGGTTTTATCATTTTTATTCTTCGCAACATATGACTACTTTTTTATTCCAAAAAAAGAGATAACACCAGAACCAGCAACAAAAGTTGAGAAAAGTGTAACAGCAAAAGCACCAAAATCTTCATCGTCTATGTCTTCATCTAGTAAAGTACCAACTACGCAAGCAGCACAAAGCAAAGAAGAGATTATAGCAACTGTTATAGCCGATAAGTACGAGCTAAAAATAGATAGACTTGGTCGCATAAGTAAATTTTATCTTCGTGAAGGAAAATATACTGATGAGAATGGAGAAAGAATTCAACTAGTAGATTCTGAACTTGCACCATACCCTTTAGAGATTCGTTTTACAGATGCATCTTTAAATTCACAAGCTTTTGCAACATCTTATACAGCTAGTACTAACAGCGTAAAAGTTAGAGAAAATGGAACTAAAATTACTCTTTCACAATCTCTTAGTGGCTTACATGTAGAAAAAATACTAACTTTTTATCCAAATGGAAATTATGATTTACATGTAAGGCTTGATAATTCTAAAGAGTATTTTATTACACCAGGTTTTAGACCAAATGTTGCAGTAGATAGAATGACATTTCATGGCTCGCTTATAAAAGAAGCAGATGATACTTTAAGAGTTATCGACAGTGGTGATGCACAAGGTGAAAAAGGCTCAATGTCAGCTCAATTTGCCGCATCAACAGATAGATATTATGCAACAATGCTTTATAATCTCAATACTGGTATTGATGTAGTTGTTAGTCCAGTAAATGAAGATTTTCCACTACTTTTCATAAAAGGTAAGCAAGATTTAAAACTTGGTGGATATATGGGTCCAAAAGATCATGTAACACTTTCCGCTATTGATGCTAAACTTACAGACGTAATAGAGTATGGATTTTTTACGTTCATTTCACGTCCTCTTTTTAAACTTTTACAATTTTTACACTCTGTTTTTGGTAACTGGGGTTGGTCTATTGTTGCTATGACTATGCTTATTCGATTAGTGTTGTTTCCTTTGACATACAAAGGTATGGTATCTATGAATAAGTTAAAAGCATTGTCTCCAAAGATAAAAGAGCTTCAAGCAAAGTACAAAGGTGATAAACAAAAACTAAATACTCACATGATGGAACTTTACAAGAAACATGGAGCAAATCCAATGGGTGGTTGTCTTCCTATGCTTCTTCAGATTCCAGTTTTCTTTGCAATCTATAGAGTTTTACAAAATGCAATTGAATTAAAAGGTGCAGAGTGGATTTTTTGGGTAGAAGATTTGGCAATTATGGACCCATATTATATTCTCCCTGTTGCTATGGGTGTTACTATGTTCTTACACCAAAGAATTACACCTACAAACTTCACTGACCCTATGCAAGAGAAGATTATGAAATTTTTACCACTTATATTTACATTCTTCTTTGTAACATTTCCTGCCGGTCTTACGCTTTATTGGTTTACTAACAACCTATTCTCAATTGCTCAACAGTACTACGTTAACTCACTTTTTGCAAAGAATAAAGAGCTAGAGCCAGTTAAAGTAACTGATAAAAAGGCTAAAAAATGATACGTATAGAAGCTAATACTTTAGAAGAAGCATACTCAAAAGCTGCGGCAGAACTAACTTGTTCTGTTACACAGATAACATTTAATGTAATTCAAAATCCAAGTTCTGGTTTTTTGGGAATGTTTAAAAAGAGTGCTATAGTTGAAGCAAAACGTAGCAATGAAACATCTTCAAAACCTCAAGAGCGTGAAGATAGACCTAGAAAAAGTAGAAATAGAAGAAACAAAAATAAGAAATTTGAGCAACGAGAAGAGGGTGAAAAACCTCAAGAAAATAAACCCCAACCTAAAAAGAAGTCAGAAGCTCCTAAAAAGCCTCAAAGAAAGCCTGAAGCTAAAAGAGAGAGTTCAAAAGCAGTAGAAAAACCTGCTCAAAAACCTACTCCAAGAGCTCCAAGAAGAGAAAATACAAAACCAAAAGTAGAAGTAGGGATAGCAGTAATTGAGATAAAAAAAGACATTAATTCTCTGTTTACTCATAGCTGTTTTGAACTTGATGAGATTAAAGTAGAAGTATATAGTGAAGACACTGTTTTGGTAGAGTTTGGTGGAGAAGATGCTGCTTTGCTTATAGGTAAAGAGGGTTATAGATACAAATCTCTTTCTTATTTACTATATAACTGGATAAATATAAAATACAATCTAAATGTACGTTTAGAGATAGCTGAGTTTCTTAAAAACCAAGAAGAGATGATAGCTAAGTATCTTGTAGGTGTTATTGAGCGTATAAACAATACAGGACGTGCTCAAACAAAAATTCTTGATGGTGTTTTAGTTAAGATTGCACTAGAAGCTCTAAGAGCAGAATTTCCTGATAAATATGTTGGTATAAAATCTGGTCGTGAAGGCGGTAGATTTATCGTTATTAATGACTTTAACAGAAAAAAGTAATGTCTACCATTGCAGCCATTGCAACAAGTCATGGAGTTGGTTCTATAGCGGTTATCCGCTTAAGTGGACCAGCTTCTCTTGACATCGCAAAAAAACTCTCCAAAAAAGATAATTTCATTCCAAGACGTGCAACTCTAACATCTTTATTTGATACTTCAGATGACCTAATAGATGAGTCATTAGTCATATACTTTCAAGCACCTCGTTCATTTACCGCGGAAGATGTCATTGAGTTTCAATGTCATGGTGGTTTAGTTGTTGCCGATATGATACTTAGTGAAGTTTTAAAACATGGTGCTAGATTGGCAGAACCAGGCGAGTTTTCTAAAAGAGCATTTTTAAATGGTCGTATAGACTTAACAGAAGCAGAAGCTATAGCAAAACTAATTGAGACAAAAAGTATAGATGCAGCAAAAATATTGACTAGACAGATGAAAGGTGAAGTAAAAGAGTTTGTAGATAGTGTTCGTGAAAACTTGATTGAAACTTTGGCTTTTGTAGAAGTCAATATTGACTACGCAGAAGAAGACTTACCTCAAAATTTGATGGATCAGATTAAAATTAAGCTAGAAAATCTAAGAATTGAACTCAAAAAAACATATGATAGCTCAAGAAGAAGAGAGGGGCTTATAAATGGTTTTAAAGTAGCGATAGTTGGCAAACCAAACGTAGGGAAAAGCTCACTTTTAAACTCACTATTAAACTACGAACGTGCTATCATAAGTGAAATTGCAGGAACCACAAGAGATACAATAGAAGAAGAGGTACGCATAGGAACTCATCTTATCAAGATAGTTGACACAGCAGGAATACGTGAGGCAGATGATGCTATAGAAAAAATAGGCATTGAGCGTTCAAAAATGGCTATAGAAGAGTCAGACATAGTTATAGCTATGTTTGATAACTCAAGAGAGTTTGATGATGAGGATAGAGAGATACTTCATATGTTAAATTCTTATGAAAACAAAGATATATTACATGTAATCAACAAAAGTGATTTAGAAACAAAACTAGACTCAACAGCTCTACATGTAAACAAGATTACTCTTAATTGTAATGAACAAGTTGATAGTATAGCCTTAGCGATAGAAAAGATACTTGATGTAAGTTCACAAGATGATGAACTACTACTAAGCTCAAAACGTCAGATGGAAGCTGTAAAAGTGACTTATGAGAGTATTGAGGCTAGTACAGAACTACTGAGCGAAGGTGAGCTAGAACTTTTTGCATTTCATCTTAATGAAGCTATTATAAGTATTGCTTCAATCTCAAAAAACTTTGATAGAGTAGAGATACTTGATTCGATGTTTGGGAGTTTTTGTTTAGGAAAGTAGACTAGAGTATTCATTTTATGATGCTATTTCCTCAGCAATTGTACCAAAGAAAACTTCAAATGGAGGTTTAAGCAACACTTAATAGTAACAAATATATCATTAAACAACACTCATAAAACCAAGGAGACCCAATCATGAAAAAGTTTATAGTAGTGCTTTTAACACTAACCACACTTCTGTTATCACAAGAGGAGGCAAAACCATATAGTAAAACTCAAAACCCAAAACCTAAGATAGTAAGCTTAACACTAAGTAGTCCAAAGATGGAGTTAAAACACAACAGTACAACAACCATAAACTTAAATGCAAAACAGACTAACAGTAAAACTCTAACTATAACCAACAACATAGAGTGGATTATAGAAGATAACTCTATAGTAGAGATAACAGATACTACTATAAAAGCACTAAAAGAGGGAAGCTCAACCATCCAAGCAAAAGTAGATAACATAACATCAAACAAGATAACACTAATAGTATATAAAGAGATAAACAAACACAGACTACCACCCAAACCAGACCCAACAGTTAACAACTCAACTCTGCTTGGCATTGATAGTAATAACAATGGGGTAAGAGATGATGTGGAGAGAAAGATATACTTTAGATATAAAAAAC
>CAZHBU010000064.1:0-10606 GCA_964530865.1 uncultured Sulfurospirillum sp. | reverse complement strand
ATCTAAACGATAGAAGAGTTTTTGGCGGAAATCCACACGGAATTTTGAACTTTACAAAAGCAAGATACACTTGGGCACTAAATCTTTGGGATATGATGGAAGCAAATACTTGGTTTCCTAAAGAGGTAGACACTACTAAAGACATCATAGATTACAACAAAAATTTAACAGATTCTGAAAAACGTATGTATGATTTAGTCTGGTCACAGCTCATAAGTATGGACAGTTTTCAGACAAATAACTTGGCAGATAACATTAACCCATACATAACAGCGCCAGAAATCAACGCTCTTTTAGCACGTCAAGCGTACGAAGAGGCAAACCACTCAAAATCTTACGCAGTTATGGCTGAGGCTATATGTGATAACACTGACCTTATCTACGAAATGGAAAAACATGACGATGTTTTAAGACGTAAAAATGCTTACATATCTAGTGTTTATGAAGAGCTCGCTGGCAATGTAACAGAAGAAAAACTTCTTTTGGCTATGTTTGCAAATCAGATTTTAGAGGGTGTTTACTTCTACTCTGGATTTACTGCTATCTACGCTCTAGCACGTGCTGGTCGTATGCTTGGTTCTGCTCAAATGATACGCTTCATACAGCGTGATGAGATAACTCACCTACTACTTTTCCAAAACATGATTAACTCTGTGAGAAAAGAGAGACCTGAACTTTTTACAGATGAATTAAAAGCAAAAGTACGTACTATGTTTGAAGAGGCTGGAAAACTTGAGATTGAGTGGGGGCAGTACATAACACAAAACCAAATCATGGGCTTTACAGACGATATCATCGAAGAGTATATTCACTTTTTGATAGACGAAAGACTTAGTGCTGTTGGCTTTGAAAAAATGTACAATGCAGACCACCCAATTAAATGGGTTGAAGATTTCTCAAAATTTAACGAGCAAAAAACAAACTTCTTTGAAGGCAACGTAGCAAACTATAGCAAAGGTAGTCTATCTTTCGATGACTTCTAAAAAAACTCTAGTTGCACTTCAATTTGACTACGAAAACAAGAGTCTTAAGGATAACTTCAAGACTCTAAAACGACTTATGAACAGAACGTCCAAGGACTCTATAGTTTTAGCACCTGAGCTATGTCTAAGTGGCTACAAATATGACTCTTTAGAAAAATCGGCAGAGTTTTCTAAACAGATACTATCAGAGTTACAAGAACTATCTACATGTAAAACCTTTGCACTCACTCTTATAGAGGATATTAATGGTAACTACTACAACAATCTAAAACTATTTCACGACGGTAAACTAATCCAAACAAGATCAAAAGCAAAATTATTCCCACTTGGCGATGAAGAGAAGTTTTTCACATCAGGAAATATAAACGATATAGATATAGTAGAAGTAGATGGAATAAAAATTGCTACACTTGTATGTTTTGAGTTAAGATTTACTGAGCTATGGCAACAAGTAAAAGGTGCAGACGTTATCTTAGTTCCATCTTTTTGGGGTAAGCTAAGAAAAGCGCACCTCAAAACACTCTGTGAAGCTCTTGCTATTACAAACCAAGCATTTGTAATAGTTGCTAACAGTAGCGATGAAAGTATGGCTAGTAGCAGTGCTATCGTCACTCCATTCGGAGATGTATATAGAGATGATTCATCTTTTATAGTTTCTCATGAGGTGGATTTAAACGAAATAACAAAAATGAGAAGATATATAAACATAGGGCTATAATGAGTGATTTTTCTACAAAGATAAAACTACAAAAATGTAAAAATATGGCAGATGAAATAAAAAAAGTCTACAAGATAAGTGATGAGGTATATAAGGCATTAGTAACAAGCGACAGGGAAGCATTTGTCTCAAAGGGCTTTTCAAGACACGCTTATAAACTAGATGCTCTTCCCATGGTAGCAGACCAGTGGATAAGCTCTCCTTTGACTGTTGCAAAGATGAGTGAAGCTCTGTTGTGTAAAAATGCAGATAATATTTTAGAGATTGGTTGTGGCAGTGGCTATCAAGCACTGGTTTTAAGTAGGCTAATTCGCAGGGTATTTACTATAGAAAGAGTTGAAAGGTTACTCATAGAGGCTAGGGATAGATTTAAGGAATTAAATATCCATAATATTCATACTAGATTTGATGATGGACAAAATGGTTGGAGAGAGTATGCTCCTTATGATAGGATTCTATTTTCTGCTTCAACTCCAAAAGTTCCTGAAAAACTGTTTGAACAACTTAGAGATGGAGGTATTTTAGTGGCACCCATAGAAAAAGTTAATAGACAAATTATCACAAGATTTATAAAAAATGGAGACTCTATAAAAATTGAAGAGTTGGATGAATGTCTTTTTGTTCCTGTAGTTGATGGCAAAGGTTTTTAATATTTTCTAATAAACAGTCCTATAATAAAACCAAAAATCTTTTTAGTTAGAAAAAGAACTAAATAAATTCCTAAAGTAAAATATAGAGGATGAAAAAGCCCAAATGTACTACCTGCTAAATGCTCAATATGGTCCATAGGATGTGAAATCCACTGTTTCATATGCATGCCAAGTGTTAAAAACAGAAAAACCCCTATAAATATAACTATTTCTTTGCCTACTTTTGACATCAACAACCCTATAATAAATTTTAAAAAGTATATCTAAGAATAGTAAACAAAAAGGAAAGAGTTGCTCTTTCCTTTTTGTTATTTCTATTTTTTAGCGTCTGGATTGAAATTAAAATAGATAAATGAAGCCATATCTTCTGGATGATATTCCATCCCTTTATCTTCAATCTTTTTTTGATTGTGGGTCATCACTTCATTGCCTGAACCTGATGATTGAAAACCATCTGATTGAAGGTCATAAAGCTCCATTTCAAGCTCATTTTTAGTCATATCATTGATTGCTGGTCCTTTTTTCTTAGGATTTCCCTCAGCATTCATACCATGACATTTTGAGCACATTCTTTTATATATCTCTGAAACACTATACCCTTTTATGCCTCTTGATTCAACCTTTTTTATCTTACTTTTATTGATACCAAAAGTACTATAAATATATAGAGCCATATCGTCTGGGTGATAAGTCATGCCTTTTTTGATGATTTTTTTCTGATTATGCTCCATAACTTCATGGTCGCTTCCTGAAGATTGTGAGCCATTTGCTACTAAATCAAAAAGTTCATAAGCCAGCTCATTTTGAGTCATATCATTTAGTGAAGGTCCTTTTTTCTCTGGATTACCCTCTGCTTTCATACCATGACATTTTGAACATATCTGATCATAAATTTCAGCTGTGCTATACTGCTTTGCTTGTGAAAAACTCATACAAAATCCAAGTGCTAAAACACCATAAAAAAGCTTTTTATAGAATAAAGTTTTCATTACGCTCTACCTTTCAACATCCCGTAAAAGTACATAGGCTTAAGCATATAAACTTTTAAAACCCACCATATCCAACGCTCTTTAGTCGGGTCAAGAGGGAATGAAGGTGTAGGTTTTTTACTCCAATCAAACTCAGCAAGCATAACAGTCCCAATGTCAGTTATCAATGGGCAAACTGTATATCCTGCATACTTTGCAGTTGGAGTTTTCCCGTCCATGACATTTATTAGATTCTGAGCTGCTACAACGTATTGTTTTCTAACAGATCCCCCGGTTTTCCCCATTGGAATACCAGCGACATCGCCTAAACCAAATACATTTGCATATCTGGTGTGCTGAAGTGTCTCTTTATTAAGCTCAACCCAACCACCTTTACTTGCACTTCCTCTTTGCCATGAAAGAGGAGAGGCTTTTACAGCATCTGGAGCACTCATTGGTGGCGTTACATGTAAGAAGTCAAATGGAACTTCAACCTGCTTAACTTGGGGAATCATATCAAACTCTTCCAAGTCCTCATCCCACTCACCTTTTACAAGGTACTTATGATCAAACGTTGCTACTTTTTTACCAGGATCTACTGCTACTAGATTATGCTTATAGTGCCACTTCATATCACGTGCTTCAAACTGCTTCACAATAGCTTCATGGTACTCAGGAACACCAAACATCTTACCACCGTTTGGATAGAATGTTAGTGTTGCATTTTTTCTTGCATCTGCTTCTTTTAATCTAGCGTGAGTCAAATACATGATTTTCTTTGGTGCACCACCACATTTGATAGGAGTATTTGGATGAGAGAAAACACCCTCTACTTTTTTGCCACCCTTTGCTTTAGCAATAAATTGTTGCATTAGAGGCCAAGTCTTTGCTGCTCCATCTGGAAAATAGACTGAGCCAATTCCACTTGTTCCTATGATATCACGATTAAGCCCATCTATTTTTTCGTAGTTTAATTGAAGTCCAGTTGCCACAACTAAAAAGTCGTATTTAATTTCACCGTTTTTTGCTGTTACTACTTTGTTGTGGTCCGGATCAAACTCTACAACAGAATCTTTTAGCCACTTTGCTGCACCAGGTAAAAAATCTTTACTTTCACCTACTATGTCTTCAGGCTCCCAAATACCAGCAGCTATCAAAGTTTGCCCCGGCTGATAACTAACACTCTGTGGATTTGGTTCAATCACGGTGATGTCAGGATTGCTCAGTTTGCTTACAAGTAGAGAAGCTATTGAACATCCAGCTGCTCCACCTCCAACGATAATAATCTTTCCTTTAACACTAGAAGAGGCCACTGCTTTGGTTGCCGCACTAGACTCTGTTGGGTTTAGTAGAAATGATGCAGTACCAACGCCCGCTAGTTTGAGTGCATCACGTCTTGAGATTCCCCTCTTACTCAACTCTTGATCAAGATGTTTACAGAGCTGATCAACATTCTCTTCAATCATAGCTTCTCCTTATAAATAGTTTATCTATAAAAAGATTAGCATATTTCTCTTTACTTATAACTTAAAACTTGCTTTATTAGTAACTGAGGTGTTACTAAACCCCTATATTCGTTACGTGAAACGCTAAAGAGTATATCTATCGTATCTCCTCTTTGTACATCTTCATCATAGTTAAAAAACAGAGATTCTATAGAATGATTGTCTTTTACAAGTATTAGCTTTAGGTGACGTCTATCACGTCCTATGACTCTATCTACTTTTATAAAAGCATCTTTTAGCAAGAAACTAGGTTTTGGATTTTTTTGCCCATAAGGCTGAAACTCATCAAGTATCTCTAAAAGTTCAAAATCGACACTAGAGATATCAAGTTCACCAAGTACGTCATCACCAGCCTCTAACTCTTTTGTTGTTATATTTTGGCTAGCTTTTACCATGTTTGTCTTAAACTCTTTTAGATTCTCTTTTTTAATTGATACTCCAGCAGCACCCTTGTGTCCACCAAAACCCAAAAGCATCTCTTCTTGCAGTTCTATAAGTGAGAGAATATCTACATCGCCTACACCTCTAGCACTGCCTTTTGCTATGCCATCACGTATCGAAAAAACAATAGCTGGTTTTTTAAACCGCTTAGAAAGTCGTGAAGCTACAATACCCACAACTCCCTCGTGCCAATCTTCGCCCCAAACTATGACTATGTTTTCATTTTCACTTGTCTGCTCTAGTGAGGCTTCAAAAAGATTTTTCTCTTCATCTTTTCTGGTGTTATTTAAGTGGACTATATACTCTAACTTCTCTATTGCATCTTCTAGGTTTTTAGATTTTAAAAACTCATATGAGTATTTAGCATCTTCCATACGACCAGAACTGTTAATAAGAGGAGCTATAAGAAAAGAGATGTCATCTCCCTCCAAAGAAGTCTTAGAAAAATACTCTTTTACTGCTTTAAAAGCAACTCTTTTTGAGCAATTAAGAGCTTGTATACCCTTTTTTACCATCACTCTGTTCATATCTTTAAGCTCCATCATATCTGCCATAATGGCAATACAAAGAAGATCTAAAAACTTACCAAGATTGTACTCAATTCCCATCTTCTCTTTAAGATTTGCTACAAGATACCACGCTACTTGAGCTCCACATATCTCACAGTTTGGGAAGTCACAATCTTCTTGTTTTGGATTGACAATAGCATAAGCATTTGGGATCTTAGTTGGAACTGTGTGGTGGTCGGTTATTATAAGATCAATACCATTTTGCTTACAGTATTCAGCTGCTTCGATAGCAGATATACCGTTATCTACAGTTATTATCACATCGGCATCAAGTTTTTTAACAATATCTGGATTAAGACCATAACCATCACTAAAGCGATTCGGTATCTTAATTGCATACTCTACATCTAAGTCATCAAAAAACGTACTTAATATAACCGAAGAGACTACTCCATCAACATCATAATCACCAACTATGGCAATTTTCTGTTTTTTCTCTATAGCCTCTATAATCCGCAAAGATGCCTTATCAATATCTTTAAAAGAACCAGGCTTAGGAATCTCACCCAAACAGCTACATGTATCGTCTTTAAATCTTTTCGATAAAATTTCCCTTACATCTTCTTTAGTCAGTAACTCACCCATCTTGGTGAGATTTCAATGCTGCCTCACAAAACGAAAGAAGAGCTTTATTTGGATTGGTCAAACGTGATGTAAACTCAGGGTGAAACTGAACTCCTAAGAACCAAGGATGATCTTTTATTTCCACTACTTCAATAAGACCATTTGACTCTCCACTTACTATCATTCCAGCTTTTTCAAACTCTTTTCTGTAAACTGGATTTGCCTCATATCTATGACGGTGACGCTCTTCAATCTTCTTTTTACCTTCATAAACTTCTCTCAAAAGTGATCCCACTTTTGTATCGCACTCATATCCACCAAGTCTCATAGTTCCACCTAGTGGGCTTTTAAATGTTCTTACTTGCTTGTTTCCTGCGCTATCTAAAAAATTGTCAATAAGATAAATAATTGGGCTTGTTGTCTTTTCATCAAACTCAACCGAAGTTGCATTTTCTATCTTTAATACATTTCTAGCATACTCTATCATGGCTAACTGCATACCCAGGCAGATACCCAAAAATGGTACTTTGTTAACTCTTGCATACTCTATCGCTTTTATCTTTCCCTCAACTCCACGGTGACCAAAACCACCTGCAACCAAAACACAATCTACATCACTTAAAAAACTCTCAGCACCTTTTTCTTCAAGCATTTCTGAATCAATCCACTTTATCTTTACTTTTGCATTCAAGTGTGCTCCACAGTGAATGAAAGACTCTGTTAAAGACTTATAAGCCTCTTTAAGATCAAGATACTTTCCTACAAAACCAACTGTAAGTTCATTTGTTGGAGCAATAACTCTTTTTACTAAAGTATCCCACTCTTCCATATTTGGAGTAAGCTCTCCAAGCCCTAAAAATTCAGAAATTGGAGCCAATATATTTTCTCTTTGAAAAGCTAAAGGCACTTTATAAATAGTCTTTGCATCTGTAGCTTCAATTACACAGTTACGTTCAACGCCACAAGCATTTGCAAGTTTATTTTTAAGCTCTTTTGGCAAAGGCATTTCACTGCGACAAACTAATATGTCAGGGCTTATACCGATTCTTCTAAGCTCTTGAACTGAGTGTTGTGTTGGTTTAGTTTTAAGCTCGCCTGCAACTTTTATAAAAGGAATCAAAGTCAAATGAATGTACATAGCACGTTTTTTACCAACTTCACTTCTTAAAGAACGAATAGCTTCTAAAAATGGAAGTCCTTCGATGTCGCCAACAGTTCCGCCAATCTCAACTATGAGTATGTCTTTCCCCTCACCTGCTTTTTTTATACGGTCTGAAATTTCGTTTACTATGTGAGGTATAACTTGTATGGTTTTTCCAAGATAGTCACCACGACGCTCTTTTTCTATCACTGAAGAGTAAACTTTTCCTGTTGTAAAGTTGTTATCTTGGGACAGATCTTCATTTAAAAATCTCTCATAATGCCCTAAATCAAGGTCTGTTTCTGCTCCATCATTTGTAACAAAAACTTCACCATGTTCAAGTGGACTCATAGTTCCTGGGTCTACATTTATGTATGGGTCAGCCTTAAGCATACTTACTTTTAAACCCGATTCTTTTAGCAGTGTTGCTATACTAGCTGCTGCGATTCCTTTACCGAGTGAGCTTAAAACCCCACCTGTTACAAATATATATTTAGTCTCTTTTTGTGCCATTCTTTGCCGTCCTGTATATTAGATTTTTTGCATAACTCCTTGTAGTCTCAGAGGATTTATGCAAAAAGTCTATTCTTTTAGATTATATCTCAACTTAACTAATAAACCGTTTACTTATAGATGGTAAAATTACGTAAAGGAAAATTATGAAAACATTACTTACTCTATCTTTAATAATGACAAGCACACTCTTTGCAACTTCTATGCCTCTACATGTAGAGCTAGACATATACTCAAATAAGGCATTTTTAAAGAAAACTTATGCAGTTGCTCAAAAAGGAGAAATAACTACAAAAATCCCTCAATACCTCTCATTGGAACAGATTAGATACACCCTTGATAAAGGTTGCAGTGTAGACAATAGTAGGATTGAAAAGTTAAATACGAAAGAGTTAGTAAAAAACAAAAACGAAATTGCCTATAAGATAACTGCCTTAAATGCAAAGAGTGAATTGCTAAAAACACTTTCATTAAAAAATACGTCAGAAAACACAAAAATACAGAGCATAACAGCACTTTTAGTAGAGAGTTTAACAAATAATATGATCGAGATAGAGAGCCTAAACAGAGAAATTAAAGAGATAAACAAAAAGATTAAAGAGAGCACAAAAGAGTTAAAAATTAACTTTACATGTAAAGAAAATGACAAAAATATAAAGATAACATACCCTAAAAATAGCATTAGATACACACCTTTTTATGACATAAGTGCAAATATACATAATAAATCAGTGACTATAGAGAAAAAAGCTACTCTTATCTACCAAGGCGTAGAGGATTATAAAAATATTGATTTAAACATCTACTCATATAGATATAACCAAAATGTAGCCCCTCAGCATTTTTACCCTAGATATTTAGGGCAAAAAAGAGCAATACTATATGCAAAAAAATCAATGGCGATGGATCGCATGCAAGTATCAGCAGATGAAAACATAAAGGCACAATACAAAGAACTAGCTACAAAATCACTCTACAAAATACAAGGTGCTAAACTAAAAAAAGATGAAAAAAATCTTTTACATGTAGACAAAGAGATAGTAAATACTGATTTTAAAACAATCATAGATGCTTATGGCTCAGGAAAAGCCTACCTAGAAGCTACAATTAAAACCAAGAAAGATTATAGTGGAGCAAATAGCAACTTCTTTTTAAACCAAAATTCAATCTCTGCAAGATATATAAACAAAATTCAAAAAGGT
This sequence comes from uncultured Sulfurospirillum sp., assembly GCA_964530865.1. Lineage (GTDB taxonomy): Bacteria > Campylobacterota > Campylobacteria > Campylobacterales > Sulfurospirillaceae > Sulfurospirillum_A. Next base: position 1,352 of record CAZHBU010000064.1, on the reverse strand, counting down.
AAAAAGACAAAGCTATATTTTGGAGAAGATGAGCATATACAGATACAAAAAGAGCTTATCAAAACACTAGATGAAAAGACATTTTTTGGAGATAAAAAAATCTCAACTCAAAACTGGAAATACACAATAACAAACAAAAAACCATACTCTACCAATATAGAGTTTATAACTAGAGTTCCTGTTTCTAAAGATGGTGACATAGTAGTAAAGACACTAGCTCAGCCAAAATTTGATTCTCAAAGTGCCAAGGGAAAGACTATTTGGAATTTTAAATTAATTAAAAATGGTAAAAAAGAGATTATTTTTGGATATGAAATTTCAAACAGCAAGTGACCCACAATATGCTTTGGGCAAAGAAACAGATCTAGGATTGCCTCCATCAAAGTATTTTGAAAACGTAAAAGCCTTAGATGAGACTATAAGGGGCTATGCAAGAAGTCTAATACGCTTAAAATACTATTAAGACTTTTTAACGAACTGTTGCTTGAGCTTTATCGCACCAACTCCAGGAACTTTACAATCAATATTATGCTCATCTGATCCTTCAACTACTCTAATTCCTTTTATCTTAGTTCCAACTTTTATGCCACTAGAGCTTCCCTTGACTTTGAGATCTTTTATAACAGTAACATCATCGCCAGTTTTTAAAGTATTACCATTAGCATCCTTTACAGTAAATTCCTCTTCAACCTCACTGATTAAAGACCACTCATGTGCACACTCAGGACACACCAATAACTCTCCGTCTTCATAAGTATACTCGCTACCGCATTTTGGGCAATTTGGTAAAATTTCCATTTTTATCCTTAATTTATAGTAAATCGTATTTTATCGTTTTATGAAGGAGATTGTCTAGTTATTTCATAATATCTTCGTAAATGTTTACTTTTAGAAACAATAATCAAAAAACTTGTTTATTTAATTACATTTTATTGATTTTTTATGCAACTAAGTATAAAATGAACTTATTTCATAAAAAGGTGCTTTCTTGAAAAATTTTGTTTATTTATTTATAATACTTTGTATTTCCCTATCAGGGGTAAGTGCTAAGGAACTTAACATCGTTACTCTTCACTATCCTCCATACTCATATATTGAAAATGACAAGATAAAAGGAATTAATGTTGATATTGCAACTGAAGCATTAAAACGAATGGGGTACGTAGCAAAGATTCAATTTATCCCTTGGCAAAGAGCCCTTTTTTATACAAAATATGGTCGTGCTGATGCTATTTTAAATGCATCTTATAAAAAAACGAGAGCAGAGTACCTATACTACCCAAAAGAAGGTGTTTTTGATGAAAATTGGTATTGCTACAAGAAAAAAGATTCTAAAATCACTTTAGATAAAA
>CAZHBU010000063.1:0-10694 GCA_964530865.1 uncultured Sulfurospirillum sp. | reverse complement strand
ATTAACATCTAAAAAAATTTCTATGGAGGAAATATGAAAAAGTTACTTTTAGCAGTTTTACTGCTAATAACAAGCGTTGCATTTGCAGCACCACAACAGGGTGGAACACTCGTATTTGGTAAAGGTGGCGATGCCTCGACTATGGATCCTAGTCATGCATCTGATGGTGAAACATTTATTCCTGCTCAACAAGTTTATGATAACCTTGTGCAGTTTAAATATGGTTCAACAGAGATAGAACCAGCTCTTGCAGAGTCTTGGAGTGTTTCTGATGATGGTTTAGAGTATACATTCAAACTTCGTAAAGGTGTAAAATTTAGTAAAACTAAATACTTTAAAATGGACTCTGAATTTACTTCAAAAGACGTTGTTTTTTCTCTAAAAAGACAATTTGATAAATCTCATCCATATAACAAAGTTGGTGGTGCTTATATTTATTGGTCAGCTATGAGTATGGATAGTATCGTAAAAGATGTAATAGCAGTTGATAAATATACTGTTAAATTCACTCTCAAAAAAAGAGAAGCTCCTTTTATTGCTAACTTAGCTATGGAATTTGCTATGATTCTCTCATCTGATTATGCTGATGCACTAGCAAAAAAAGGTAAACAAGCAGAACTTAGTAAAAAGCCCGTTGGAACTGGTCCATTTATTTTTAAAAGTTGGAGAAAAGATGATAAAATTGTCTATACTGCAAACAAAAACTATTGGAATGGTCGTCCTTATATAGACAAACTAATCTTAAAAGTAATCACAAATAACTCAGTTCGTGCAGCTGAACTAAAAGCTGGTTCTATTCATATCATGGATGCTCCAAACCCTGCTGAAGTAGCTAGTCTTGAAGCAAATCCAAAAATCAAACTTGTTAAACAAGAGGGACTAAATGTAGGTTACCTTGCATTTAATCAAGAGAAAAAAATATTTAAAGATAAAAGAGTAAGACAAGCAATATCTTATGCAATCAATACAAAAGCCATTGTAAAATCAATCTATGAAGGTCTTGGGAAAGTAGCTACTAACCCAATCCCACCAACAATGTGGTCTTACAACAAAGCTCTTAAAGGTTATGCGTATAACCCAGAAAAAGCTAAAAAATTATTAGCTGAAGCTGGTTATCCAAATGGTTTTGAAACAAATATCTGGGCTATGCCTGTTGCTCGTCCATACAACCCTAATGGAAGAAAAGTTGCTGAAGCTATGCAAGCTGATCTTGCAAAAGTGGGAATTAAAGTAAAAATCGTTAGTTATGACTGGAGCACTTACCTTCAAAAGTCTTCAATGGGAGAGCATGATATGGTTCTTCTAGGATGGACTGGTGACAATGGTGATCCAGATAACTTCCTAAACGTCCTTCTTAGCGCTCATGCTGCAGAGCATAAGCCAGCTGAAAACAGAGCTTTCTGGAAAAATGCAGAGTTTACTAAGCTAATAGATGATGCAAAAACCATTACTGATGTAGCTGAGAGAACTAAGCTATATGAAAAAGCTCAAGTTATATTTGAAGAAGAAGCACCTTGGAAGACAATCGCTCACTCAATCGTAGTTGAGCCAATGCTTACAAAAGTTCATGGTTTTAAACTTGATCCTGTTGGAAAAAGAAGATTTAAAGAAGTTTGGTTAGCAAAGTAACCAAATAATATAAAAAAAAGGGCAGTGGCATATAATGTCCTGCCCTTTTTTTATGTGAAGGAAAAATGTGATAAGTTATATAATTAAAAGACTTTTATGGGCGATACCCACACTGCTTGGTGTTTCAGTCTTAGTCTTTTCTATGGTGCATCTTGCACCTGGAGATCCAGCACTAGCAATGCTTGGAGAACATGCAAATAAAGAAGCAGTTCATGCTTTAAGAGAACAAATGGGTCTCAATAAACCTCTACTAGAACAATACTATCTGTTTGTTACAAATGCTATTCAAGGTGATTTTGGTATTTCAACTCTATCAGGAGAACCTGTAATAGATGAATTTTTAGAAAGATTTCCTGCAACTGTTGAACTTTCATTAGTTGCATTAATATTTGCAACTATAATTGGTCTTTTAGCAGGTATTATATCTGCGGTAAAACGTTATAGTTTATTTGATTATCTAAGCATGTCAACTGCATTGGCAGGAGTCTCTATGCCTGTTTTTTGGCTTGGTTTGATGCTCATATACTTCTTTGCTGTTAATCTAGGATGGTTACCAGTTTCAGGAAGACTTGGATATGAATTTGATATAGATGATGTTACTGGATTTTATCTAATAGACTCTATTTTAATGCAAGACTATGAAGCTTTTTGGGATGTCTGTAAACACCTTATGCTCCCTGCACTTGCACTAGGAACTATTCCTATGGCAATTATTGCTAGAATGACAAGAGCTAGCATGATTGAAGTAATGAAAGAAGACTATGTAAGAACTGCAAAAGCAAAAGGGTGTACCAAAAAACAAGTCATTTTTATACATGCTCTTAAAAATGCACTTATGCCAGTTATAACAGTTATTGGTCTTATGCTAGGAACTCTTTTCGCTGGGTCAATCCTAACTGAAACTACTTTTTCATGGCCAGGAATTGGAAAGTGGTTGGTAAATGCAGTAAATCAAAGAGATTTTCCTATCATTCAATCAACAACACTTATAATAGCAACTATTTTTGTTACCGTTAATATTATAGTAGACCTGCTATATGCGGTTGTAAACCCTAAAGTGAGGTTAACATAATGGTACAAGAAAAAAATAAAATTTTAGAATTTTATAAACAATTTAAAAAAAATAGAGCTGCATTAGTTGGAGCTTATATTGTTATTGGGCTTATTTTAGCTGCTATATTTGCACCAATCTTGACTCAATATGACCCACTTATACAGAACTTAGACAACCGTCTTATACCTCCTTTTTGGGATAATGGTGGTTCTTTTGCACATATACTAGGAACTGATGACTTTGGTCGAGACATGTTAACTCGTATATTTTATGGTGCTAGGATTTCACTTGTAATTGGTATTATTTCTGTTAGTATATCACTATCTTTTGGTGTAGTTATGGGAGCCGTTGCTGGTTACTTTGGTGGTTTGACTGATCTGATTATCATGCGTATAGTTGACATTATGCTTTCTATTCCTGCAATTTTACTTGCTATTGTTATAGTATCCATTCTAGGAGCTGATCTTTTCAACGCTATGATTGCCATTGGTATTGTTGGGATTCCAACATTTGCGAGAATCGTAAGAAGTTCAGTTTTAGCAGAAAAAGAGAAAGAATACGTTGTAGCAAGTCGAGTTAATGGGGCTGGTGATTTTAGACTGATCATGAGTGTTGTTCTTCCAAACTGTACGACTCCTATGATAGTTCAAGCTACTATGTGGTTTGCTTCAGCAGTTCTTGAAGCTGCAGGGCTAAGTTTTCTTGGTCTTGGTGCTCAACCTCCTACCCCAGAGTGGGGAGCAATGCTTGCTGATTCGTTACAGTTTATAACAACATCATATTGGATGATTGTATATCCAGGGATAGCAATTTTCTTAACTGTTATAGGATTTAACCTTGTTGGTGATGGTCTTATGGATGTTTTAGATCCAAAATTGAAGGAGAAATAATGTTACTTGAAGTAAAAAACCTCTTAACCTGTTTCTACTCAGATGAGGATGTAAACCGCGCTGTTGATAATGTATCTTTTAGCATACCAGAGGGAAAGACTGTCTGTGTTGTTGGAGAGAGTGGAAGTGGAAAAAGTATAACTTCTCTTTCTATTATGGGACTTATAGAAAAGCCTGGTAAGATTGAAAGTGGAGAGATTATTTTTGAAGGAGTTGATCTTTTAAAACAAAATAAAAACTATATACGTGGCATACGTGGAGCTAAAATAGCTATGATTTTCCAAGAGCCTATGACTTCACTAAATCCTTCATATACAGTTGGTTACCAACTTGACGAAGTTCTAAGACTTCACCAAAAAGATTTAAACAAAAAAGAACGATATGACAAAGTTATAGAAGCACTAGAACTCGTTGCTATGCCTTATCCTGAGGAAAAGTATAATGAGTATCCATTTAAACTAAGTGGTGGTCAAAGACAACGTGTCATGATAGCAATGGCTATGACATGTGAACCTAAACTTCTCATTGCTGATGAGCCTACAACTGCTCTTGATGTTACAATTCAAGCTCAAGTACTAGAACTTATGAACAAACTTAAACGTGACAAAGGTACTTCAATACTATTTATCACTCATGATTTAGGTGTTGTTGCTCAAATGGCTGACGAAGTTGTTGTTATGTACCGTGGGCACATGGTAGAAAAAGCTAGTGCAAAAGAGCTCTTTAGTGACCCAAGACACCCTTACACAAGGGCACTTCTAAACTCTATTCCAACACCAGGAAAAGTTAAAAGAAAATCGAGACTTGATACAGTTGATGAAAACGTTGATTATCTTCAGTTTCCAAAGGAGATAAGATGAGTATTTTATTTGATGTAAAGAACCTTACACAACACTATAAAGTTAGCAAAGGTCTATTTAAAGAGCCTACCATCATTAAAGCTGTAAATGGAGTTGACTTTAAAGTAAACAAAGGAGAGGTTTTTTCTATAGTTGGAGAGAGTGGTTGTGGAAAATCTACAACTGCAAAACTTCTTATGACAATAGAGGCCCCAACCGAAGGTGAAATTTTCTTTGAAGGAAAAGATATAACTAAGTTCAACAAAGAAGAGCTTAGAGCGTACCGTAAAAAAGTACAAATCATCTTTCAAGACCCATACTCCTCACTAAATCCTAGATGGAAAGTAGGTAAGATTATAGCAGAACCTCTTAAACTCAATAGCGATTTAACTACAAAAGAGATAAAAAAAGAAGTTCTAGCAATCATGAAAAAAGTAGGACTTGAGGAAGATTGGTATGAAAGATACCCTCATCAGTTTTCAGGTGGACAGAGACAACGTATTGGTATTGCTCGTGCATTGATATTGAAGCCTGAAGTTATCATCTGTGATGAACCTGTAAGTGCACTTGACGTTTCCATACAGGCACAAGTTCTTAACTTACTTCTTGATCTTCAAGAAGAGTTCAATCTAACTTATATTTTCATCTCGCATGACTTAGGCGTAGTTGAGCATATAAGTGATAGAATTACTGTTATGTACTTTGGAGATATAGTAGAGTCCAATGACGTTGAAAGTCTGTTTTCAAACCCTCAACATGAGTACACAAAGACACTTCTAAAAGCAATCCCAACTATAGATTTTTAAACAAATCTATTTTTACATGTAAGGATTTTTCCTTACATGTAACCTCTACAAACTAGAAAAATCTGCAGTAACTTCATCTATTTGATCTTTACTTAATGATTTTTTTGCAAACTTTAAATAAAGACCTGACTCATAGAAAAACTTCACTAAACCTCGATCTAGTTCATCATCTTTTGCCATAAAATATAAAATTTTCATGGCAACTGAAAGCTTATTTGCTTTTTTATATGGTCTATCACTTGCAGTCAATGCTTCAAATATATCTGCAATAGCAAGTATGCGAGCCTCAAAAGAAATTTCATCTCCTTTTAAACCTTGTGGGTAACCTTTGCCATTTATTTTTTCATGATGCTGACCTGCAATGGAAGGTATATCTTTGTACTTTTGAGGGAAAGGTAGTCTGTTTAAAATCTCTAAAGACATGTTGGCATGATCATTTATAATATTACGTTCTTCTTTTGTCATCGTGCCTTTTTGTATCTGTAAGAGCTTTGCTTCTTCATTTGTTATCAAATATAACCCTTTACATGTAAAGGCTCTTTTTGAGATTTCGTCTATTTTTTTAACTATGCTATCAGGAACAAACTCCTGACCTGTATTACATTTGATTATCAACTCCATATACTCTTTTATCTCAATTATTTGAGATTCATAAACACTTTTAGTTATCTTTGATTTTAAAAACTCTATCTCTATCTCTTTTTGAATTGCCCACGCTCTTGTTTTTACAACTTCTATTCTATCTGAAAGACCATCAAGTTTTGTAGATTTATTTAGAATGTAATCTGGAGTTGCAAGTTTTCCTATGTCGTGCATCAAAGCTGCAAAATTTATCTGTTTTAGCTCATTGGTATTAAAAGTTTTATCTTTATAAGCACCCTCATCACTGTCTATTGCCTTTGCTATCATCTTGCTAAGTCCTACCATCTTATGTATATGATTTGCAGTATGTGAAGACTTTTTTCTTATCGCATAAACGATGCTATTTAGAAAGCTTTCAAGTAGATTTTCCAAATCCTCTATCAAATTTGTGTTAGTAATAGAAACAGCGGCTTGAGAAGCAAGTGAAAGTGTTATCTCTTCATCATCACTACCAAATGCTACAACTTTACCCTTTTGAGTTTTATTTATGAGTTGCAACACACCTATAATTTTTTGTTCATGATTCTTAAGAGGAATTACTAACATTGATTGTGAACGATAACCAGTTGCTTTATCAAACTGTTTAGTTCCATCAAAATCATAATCTTTTATCTCATAGACATCCGGTATATTTATCACTTTGTCAGTCAAAGCACAAGTAGCAGCTACCATATACAGGTTTGGTTTGCCATTTTTTAGATAAAGAGATAAAGGTTGCCAATCTATATGTCCAACATCCCCACCCATATGTATATCTAAACTTCTATTTTGCACGACTGTAAAATCAAGCTCATCTGTTTGTGTATTGAGCAAATATAGAGTCCCACCATCTGCATTTGTTAAGTTTTTTGCCTCTGTTACTATCAGATCTAAAAGTGATGTAAGTTTTGTTTTTAGTGAGAGTGCAGTGCCTATCTTGTTTAACATTTTCACTTTTTCTATCTGTGAAAACTCTAAATTATCTCTGATGATTTTAGGTACACTTATATCTATAGTTTCACGCCCAATTAAAATATTTTCTTTTTTTAACCCTATCTCATTTATCTCTTTTTCTATAATATCTTGATAATTTGATTTTATATGATTTATATATATCTCTACATCATTTCGTTTTAACTTATTTAACTCTTCTTTAAGAAGTCCTGGTGTTAAGTGCTTGCTATGTTCTGCTAAAGTAGCCATAGACGAAGGAAATGAAACATCTATAATTAAAGCTTTTACATGTAAAGAGTCATTTAAAACTTCCCAGAGCCTGTCACTCTTGTAAGTATCTCCAGAAAAAAGTATGCCATGCCCATCTTTTTCTATTAGATACCCACAACAATCTACTGTATGATTAGCTTTAATTGGAGTCAATATTATATCATCTACATGTAGAGGTATATCAAAAGACATCTCTACAAACTCTAAAGCCATTTTATCGCTACACTCTAGTTTTAGTTTAGTAAAATCTGGCCAAATGCTCCAGTTAAACATATGTTTTTTTAGTGCTCTTATAGTCTCTTTTAAAGCATAAATTTTAAGTGGTTCAGTTCTTTGACTAAAAAAGTTGTCACATAAAAATGCACTATCTAAGATATGATCCAAATGAGAATGAGACAAAAATATATTGTCAATATCTTTAGCTTTATCTCCCAATCCATAGACAATATTACCGGCATCTATCACAGTATGATTGGAAACCTGTATACATGTAGTATGAAATTTAGCACTTCTATTTCCATGTGAACCCAAAATCTTAATTATGGTATTACCTTGTAAATTTTTACCGATTCTTCTTTCCCTTTTACTTTTACATCGTCAATAAACTCTATATTATACTCTTTTACCAATGCATTTTTTGTAAACTCTGTAATTAGAATCTGAGCTTTATATGTTTTGCAAAGTCCCTCTGTTCGAGAACCCAAGTTTACGCTATCACCTATAATAGTATAGTCACTTCTTCCTTGACTTCCCATCTCTCCAACAACTGCAAGTCCTGTATTTATGCCTATGCCTATATCTATATGAGGAAGATTTTGTTCTTTTAATTTTATATTTAACTTCTCAAGTTCTCTTATCTGCTCAATAGCACTTTGTAGAGCCATATCTGCGTGATCTTGTACATCAAGTGGAGCATTCCAATACGCCATGATGGCATCACCTATAAACTTATCTACTGTTCCTTGGTTATTTGTTATAATCTCAGTCATAGGTGTCATATAAAGGTTAAGAAAGTCTATCAGCTTTTTTGGGTCTGCAAAGTTTTCACTTATAGTTGTAAAGCCTCTGATATCGCTAAAAAAGATGGTTATCTCTTTTTCTTTAGCTTCAAGTATGTCTTTATCGCCTTGCTTAATAAGACTTTCTGCTACAGCTTTGGATACTTTTTTTGCAAATTTATTTTTTATGAGCTCTTTTTGTTTAGATTCAAAAAGATAATGCAACGAAGTTAAAATCATATAGAGTATTGTTGATGCTATCACTGGATAGATGACATTTAAAACTATACCATCTTGCACAAAAAAGTAGTATGCAACATAGATAAATGTTCCCATAGTAACAACTGAGAAAATTGCAGTTTTTAATGCTCCTAAAAATACAAATAAAAATACTATCAATATTAATAAAACCAAAATTATCAATATATCTACCGCCTCAACCCAACTAGGGTGAGATATATAGCTCTGATTTGTGATGTTTTCCATAGCAGTTGTATGCACTTCAACTCCAGCATAAGTACTTTCAAATGGTGTAGCACGAAGATCTAGAAGACCAGAAGCACTAGTTCCTACTAGTACTATACGACCTTTAATATCCTCTTTTTTGAAACTATTGTTATATATATCTACAGCAGACATATACCTAAACAATCTAGATTTTCCATAGTAGTTCAGACTCAACCGTCCAAATCTATCTGTTGGAATCTTCAAGCTGTCAAGTGAAATAGAAGATATGCCAATCTCTTCATAATTGATTACTATTTTTTTAGCACCATAAACTAAACGAAGTATTTCTAAACTCAAAGAGGGGTATATACTACCATCATATTTGACTATTAGTGGGACACTTCTTACTATGCCATCATCATCTGGGATTGTATTAAAAAAACCACTTGAATATGAGTTTTCTTGTAAAACAGAGATATTGGTTATAACTCCTTTTGCTACAGGAAGATAATCTTCATCTTTATAGTTTTTTTCCACAATGATGGTAGATATATTTGGAGCTTTTGCCTTCGTCTCTTCTTGAAAGTTAAATATATATCCAGATATAGTTGGACTATTTGCAAAAGTATTTGCAAGTTCTTCATCAAAGTCAGGAGCTTCTATACCTTTTACTCCTAGCTTATCTAAAACTCTTTTTGGTGAGCTACTATCATGTTCTGCGAAAACGACATCAAGCCCTATGATTCCCACACCTGCATCTGTTAGATTTTGAAGCATTTGTGCTACTTTATCTCTACTCCAAGGCCACTGACCAAGTTCTCTTAAGCTCTTTTCATCTATATCAACTATTACTATATTGTCACTTGGTTTTACTTCACCTCTATAAAGAAAAAAAGCATCAGTTATTTTGTTATTTAAACTCTCAAAAAAAGAGTTATTTGAGATGTACATGTAAGAGCTAAATGCTCCTAATAACAGTGCTATAATAAGTTCTATTGTTAAAAGTTTAAATTTATTCAAATTAGTTTACTTTGTGTAAATGACCTCTAACTGCATCTACATTAGTAACTATCAATGATTTAAGCGAACTCTCTCCTGAACTCATGTTTCTTGCAGGATAAATATTTGAACTCTCCCCTGTAGATGCTCGTTGCATTACGCTGCCTAAATCTTGTGAACTCTCTGAGAATGAAAGATGTACTGTTACTTGTGGGTTTTCATCACCACATTCCGTTGGAAATTTTTTTCTTATAGTCATAGTTTCATGTATACCGGCACTTGGTAAAGGTAATGACTCAAAAAAAGATCTTTCATCGTTACATCCAAGCATTATTACTTTTAAAACTATATACTCTATTTTTGTACTAGTACCATAATTTGTTATTATATTACCATTGTTTGGTAATCCATCTATATCTAATGGAACTTTTACTTCTATCTCATCTGCCTGCATACTACTAAATAATAAAAATACTCCTAGAAGTATGGTTAATATTCTTTTCATAATTTCTCCTATCTTAACTTAAATTTGATTGCTGATGTTGTCGTCTTGTAAACAGCTGGTTTCATTAACTTAAACTTTATTGTAGACGTTGTTATTTTAAACAGTGTTGGTTTTCTTAACTTAAATTTGATTGTAGGTATAGTTGTTTGAAATAGTGTTGGCTTTTTTAGTTTAAATCTTATCAGTGGTGTTGTAGTCAAATAATCTGCAGTTTCTATTTTTTTCTTTGCATTTAATACCATGCCACTTGGAATGCCAACTACAGAAAGATTGTTTTTATACTCTAGTGGTGCTACAGTCTCCTCTTTAAACTTCAACACTATCGGATTTGTTGTGACAACTTTTGGTGTAAATTTTTTAAATTTTAAAACTATAGGTTCAGTTGTAATGACTTTTGGATTAAAATGTTTAAATTTAATTACTATCGACTCTGTCGTAATTACCTTTGGAGTAAAATGTTTAAACTTCAACACTATCGGTTCTGTTGTTATAACTTTTGGGGGAAAATGCTTAAACTTTAAAACAATAGAATCTGTTGTTATCACTTTTGGAGTAAACTCATTTTCCTTTACTTTAACAAACTCCTCTTTAAACACTCCTGCACCAACTATCTCTATAGGAGCATTGCTCATCTTCATCTCTTGAATTACTCTTAATGAAAACTCATAAGATTTTTCTATCT
>CAZHBU010000062.1:4434-10809 GCA_964530865.1 uncultured Sulfurospirillum sp. | reverse complement strand
TTTTAAAGTTTTGTGCAAAGATGAAGTTGTTGCAAGTTTTACTTTATGAGTGTTTGCATAGTAATCCCTGTTTATAATTCTCCGTTTATACACGAAGTCATAGAAGATGTTTTGAGTTATGGCTATTATGTGATAGTCGTAGATGACGGCTCAACTGAGCCAGTAGAGTCTTTACATGTAGAGGTCATAAGACACCAAGAGAACATGGGTAAAGGTGAGGCAATTCTTACTGGTGCAAAACGAGCAAAAAAGCTAGGATATGAGAGTTTTGTCACTATGGATGCAGATAAACAACATCTTAGTTATGAAATAATAAAATTAACAGAAGCCTACAAAGATGATAGTATAGTCATAGGTTGTCGTAACTTTGAAGATGAAAATGTCCCAAAAAGCTCGAAATTTGGAAGAGCTTTTAGTAATTTTTGGGTTATTTTGGAAACGTTCAAAAGATTTAAAGATACGCAAAGTGGCTTTAGAATTTATCCGATTTCTATACTTGATTTAAATATAAAAAATAGAAGATTTGATTTTGAAATAGAGGTTTTAGTTCTTCATTCTTATGAAAAAAAAGAGCTTATTGATGTAGATGTTGAGTGCTACTATCCACCCCATGAAGAGCGTATTTCTCACTTTGATAAAGTTAAAGACAATATAAGACTTAGTAAAATTCACTCACGACTTTTTATGCAGAGATTTTTTCTTTTAAGAGGCTTTATTTGGAATTAAACGCTTTTTTAGTAGAATGGAAGATTATACATATTTTATTAAAAGATTATCATGAAAAAAGTTCTAGTTTTATACTATTCACAAACAGGGCAACTAAAAAGTACTATAGATAGTTTTATATCTAAACTTCCTGATGAAGAGATTCAAGTGCATGTAAGAGCTATTGAACCAGTTGAGTCTTATCCTTATCCTTGGAGTTATTATGAGTTTACAGATGAGTTTCCAGAGGCGGTACATATGAATGGCTGTGAAGTCAAAGAGGTTGAATTTTTAGATGATGATTATGATTTGATTATTGTAGGATATACTATCTGGTTTTTAGCGCCATCTTCACCTATAGTAGGATTTTTAAAGTCAGATCAAGCAAAAAAGATTTTTTATGATAAGCCAGTAGTGACGCTAATAGCTTGTCGTGACATGTGGGTGATGGCTCAAGAGAAGATGAAATCACTTTTAATAAACCTCAATGCAAACTTGATTGACAATGTCGCCTTAACCGACCAAGGCAAGGGAATTTACTCGTTTATAACAACTCCAAGATGGCTTTTGACTGGTAAAAAAGATGCTTTTGGTATTTTCCCACCAGCGGGAATTTTACAGAGTGATATAGAAAATGCCTCAAGATTTGGCAAGAGACTAAATGAAGCGCTAAAGGCCAATAAACATAAAGATGGTAAATCACTTTTAGCAAACTTAGACGCTGTAAATGTCAATGGAAAATTGATAGCCTCAGAAGTGATAGCAACAAGAAGTTCAAAAATATGGGCAAAATTGATAAAACTTTGCGGTAAAAAAGGAAGTTTGGGAAGAAAAGTGGCTATGACTTTTTATTCAGCTTTTTTAGTAGTGTTGGTTTTTACAATCGTGCCATTAAATATACTCGTAAGAAAAATTATAAACCAATTTCAAGAAGAGAAATTAAGAGATTTAGAGAAAAAATATGAAGCACCAAGTGGGAGATAAAAGATAAGAATGAGAGAAGTATACATAAACAATATGGCAACTTTTATGCCAAATAAACCAGTAGACAGTAAAAATATGGAAAATGTTTTAGGCATGATTGATGGTAAACCCTCTTTAGTAAAGAGGATAGTCCTTCGCTCAAACGGCATAAAAACAAGATACTATGCGATAGACCCAGCAACAAATGAGACAACACATTCAAATGCACAGCTTGCGTCAAAAGCTATTAGTAAGCTTAAAGAAGATGGCTTCGATGTTGACTCAGCTGAGCTGCTTGCATGTGGAACTACAACTCCAGATCAACTCTTACCCAGTCACGCTTTGATGGTTCATGGTGAGACTAACTTAAAACCAATAGAAGTAGTAAGCATAGCGGGGATTTGTCTTAGTGGCTTGACTGCACTTAAGCATGCTTACCTCTCAATAAAATCAGGAGAAATTGAGAGTGCCATTACTACAGGAAGTGAAAACATTTCAGCTTCCATGAGAGGAAGAAACTTTGAGCCTGAAGTAAAAGCCAAAGTTGACATGGTAAAGAGAAACAAAGAGCTTACTTTTGAGAAAGATTTTTTAAGATGGATGTTAAGTGATGGAGCAGGGGCTATTGGTGTAAGTTCAAAACCAAATAGTGACTCAATATCACTTAAAATAGAGAGAATTTTTGCAAGAAGTTATGCAAGTCAAATGGAAGCTTGTATGTACTCAGGCTGTGAAAAACTGAGTGATGGAACAACTAAAGGATATAGAGAATATCTTCCTGATGAGTGGTTAAAAAAATCTATATTTGCAGTAAAGCAAGATGTGAAGCTTTTGAATAGTGAAGTTATAGATAAAACAGTAAAAAAACCTTTAGCGGAGATGCTAGAGAATGGTATGTTTAAAGTAGATGATATAGATTGGTTTTTGCCTCATTACAGCTCAGAGTACTTTAAAGATAGATTGTACGATGGCATGAAAGAGGTAAACTGTGATATTCCTCAAGAGAAGTGGTTTACAAACTTGTCTTCAAAAGGAAACACAGGCTCAGCTTCAATCTACGTTATACTTGAAGAGCTTTTTAACTCAGGAAAACTAAAAAAGGGTGAAAAACTTCTCTGTTATATCCCAGAAAGTGGTCGTTTTTCAACAGCGTTTATGATTTTAGAGGTTGTGTAGTTGAAAATTCAAAATGTCCCACAAGACGAGAGTAGTACTTATGGAAAGATGAAAAAAACCATCTATGCAAAGAATAGTGAAGGAAAAATGCAAGGCATAAGTTCAAGTGGCTGGGAAGTAGAAGAGACAGTAACAAGACAAGCTCTTGATGATATACAAGTGCATATAAAAGAGGCGTATAAAGAGGTAAAGAGTGGTAAAAAATCTACACTTTATTATTACATGTACGCAAAAAAGATGGACTTACTTTTACTTGCTCAAGCAACAGGTTTTTTTCAATGGACAATCAAAAAAGATTTTAATCCAAAACGCTTTGTAAAGATAAAAGAAGTACGACTTGAAGAGTATTGCGATGTTTTAGGTGTTAGTAAAGAAGAGATTATGGAGTTACCAAATGAGTGAGTTTAAACATACTCATCATGCTCATTGTGAAAGTGGTGTAGTCTCATCGATGCTTACTTATCATGGGCTGAAGATTAGTGAGCCAATGGTTTTTGGACTCTCAAATGCTCTAAATTTTGCCTATATCCCTTTTGTCAAAATCGGTGGTATGCCGTTGGTGGCCTATAGAAGCTTGCCAAAATCTATTGTTAAAAATATAAGAAAAAATCTAAAAATTAAAATGAAGATGGAGACTTTTTCTTCAGTGAAAAAGGGTGAAGAGAGACTTGATGAGCTTTTAAAAGAGGGTAAGATAGTAGGTGCACAAGGCTCTATGTACTGGCTTGAGTATGTTCCCGATGAGCTTAGTTTTCATTTTAATGCTCATAATTTTCTGATTTATGGCAAAGAAGACGAGAAGTACCTCATAAGTGACCCAGTTTTTCAAGACGCTGTGAAGTGTTCTAAAAAATCACTCTCTAAATCACGCTTCTCAAAGGGTGCTATGGCTCCAAAGGGGCTTTTGTACTACCCTGAGTCAATTCCAAAAGATATAGATTTAAAACCAATCATCGCTAAAAACATAAAAAAACTCTCTAAAAATATGCTTAGAACACCAGTCCCAATTGCAGGACTAAAAGGACTAAGATACCTTGCAAAAGGCATCTTAAAACTCCAAACAAAAGATAGAAAGTATGCAAAACTATTTTTAGGAAATATAGTTCGCATGCAAGAAGAGATAGGCACAGGTGGGGCAGGTTTTAGATTTATGTACGCCTCTTTTTTAGAAGAAGCAAGTGAACTTTTTGGAGATAATGAAGTACTTAGTTCTGCTTCAAAACTTATGCTTGAAGTTGGAGATGAGTATAGAGAATTTGCTTTAGTTATAGCAAAATCAATCAAATCAAAAAAAGATATTGAGTTCAAAAAAATCTCAGATATGTTACTAAAAATCGCTGAAAACGAAGCAAAAGTTTATAAAAAACTATTAGAATTCAGAGCATGATAAAAGTCTCAAACGTAGTAAAAAAGTATGACGATTTAAAAGCACTTAATTCGCTTAGCTTTGAGATAAAAAAAGGGAGTATTTTTGGACTATTAGGAGTCAATGGGGCAGGAAAAAGTACAATTCTTTCCATCTTAAATGGCTTAACTCCAGTAGATAGTGGAGAGATAGAAGTTTTTGGGTTGGACTTGAAAAAAGAGTTAAAGCAGATAAAAAACATAAGTTCTATAGTCCCTCAAAATCTAGCATTTTATGAACAACTTACAGTAAAAGAGAACTTAGAGTTTTTTAAAAATGTACAAAATGGCACAAAAGAGAGCTATGAAAAAGCTCTACATGTAAACGCGCTTGAAGAGATTTTAAATCAAAAAGCTTTTACTCTCTCAGGTGGACAAAAAAGACGCTTAAACATTGCTATAGGACTTCTAAACAATCCACAAATCATCTATTTTGATGAGCCAACAGTTGGTATAGACCCAAAGAGTAGAAACGAGATACTTGAGTCAATAAAAGGCTATAAAAAACTAGGCATTACAGTTGTCTATACAAGTCACTATATGAATGAAGTGGAGATGCTATGTGATGAAGTGGGAATCATATCTCACGGAAAGCTTGTAACCCAAGAAAGTAACCTTGAAAACCTAGAAAAACACTTTTTAGATTTAACTAAGGAAAACCATGTTTAGTGCTATGGTAAAAAAAGAGTTTTTGTTGGTTTTAAGAGACAGACGTGCATTAGCAGTGCTTTTTTTGATGCCAGCACTTTTTATCCTCATCATCTCAGTTGCTATGAGAGATGTATTTACACAAAATAGTGTAAGCTTTGAAATCACAATAGTTGATTTAGATAAATCTAAGATTACAAAAGAGATGATAGATGACATAAGTAAAAACAGAAGTTTCAAAGTCATAGATAACGCAAATATAGTCATAACTATTCCACAAAAATATTCTCAAAACAAAAAGAGATTAAGCATCGAGATAAAAGACTCTCTAAAGAGTGATGAGATTGAACTTTTTAAAGCAAAACTTCTAAAAGATATAACAAATCTAAAACTAAAAATTATAAAAAACAGACTCATAGAGTTTTCAGATGAAGCTGGTGCTGCGATTGATAATATTAGCCTTGAATCAGATGAGCTGTTTGAAGTGCAATACAATGAAAAAAAAGAGATACCAAACTCAACCCAACAAAGTGTTCCTTCATGGATAGTATTTGGTATGTTTTTTATGATAACTCCAATCTCAACAGTCTTTATAAACGAAAGAAAACAGAACACACTTTCACGATTAAACTCTATGAATGTATCGGTTTTTTCTATGGTTCTCTCAAAAATAGTTCCATACCTCTTCATAGCTCAAATCCAAGCATTTGTGATGATAGCAGTCGGCATGTTTGTTGTACCACTCTTTGACACTCCTGCTCTTGCTATAAATGGCTCAGTTTTAGCTCTTATTTTCTTGTCTTTCGCTTTAAGTCTCTCAGCAGTTGGACTAGCTTCACTCATAGCAGTAAGCTCAAACTCAACAGAACAAGCTTCAACCATAGGCGGGATTATGAGTATCTTGCTCGGAGCTATAGGTGGAGTTATGGTGCCAAAGTTTATTATGCCTGACTTCATGCAGACTTTAGCCAATATCTCACCGATGTCGTGGGGACTTGATGGGTTTTTAGATATATTTTTAAGAGGTGGGGGCATAGGTATGGTTATGAATGAAGCACTTATGCTTATGTTTTTTGGAGCGGTAACGCTTGGCATCTCAATGGTTATGTTACAAAGAAGAATGAAAAAAGGTTTTGAATGAGTTTAGAAAAGATAAAAACAGAAATTAAAGAGATGATAATACAAGAGTGTGAAAAAGATGAATTTACACCTGAAGAGATTCCTAATGATGTTGAACTTTTTTCACCAAAATGTGAGTTAGAGTTGGACTCACTTGATGCTCTTACTATCTCTATGGGACTGAAAAAGATGTATGGTGTTAGGTTGGGTGATTCAAAAGAGTTTAGACGAACAGTTACGACTATCGATAAGTTAGCCCTGTTTATACAGAGTGAGAAAAATGGTTAACATACTCTCTCATGAGATAAACTGTGCTTCATCTTTAGGAAAAAGAGAGCTAGATGATGGCACTTTGATTCC
>CAZHBU010000062.1:0-4334 GCA_964530865.1 uncultured Sulfurospirillum sp. | reverse complement strand
ATGGATTTACTTAGTTCTACTAAACCTAAACCATTTGCAGACGATAGAGATGGCTTAGTTTTAGGAGAGGGAGTTGGAGCTATACTTCTTGGAAAAAATGACTCACCTTGGGAGCTTCTTGGAGGGTACAGCAACTGTAACTCTGAGACTATAACCTCAGTGAGTAGTAGCGGAGATGAGTGTGTAGAAGTTATGCAAAACGCACTTGAAAACTGCTCTTTACATGTAGAAGATATAACCACCCTAAAAGCTCATGCAACAGGCTCACAAGCCAATGATGAATCGGAGATGAATGCTATACAAAAGGTGTTTAAAAATGAACCAAATATAGTGACTTTGAAACAGCATATAGGACACACCATAGGTGCTTCAGGAGTTTTAGAGATTGGACACTTACTAAGTAGTGCCAATAAGGGAACTTTTATGTGTAACTATTTTGGTTTTGGTGGGAACAATATCTCTCTTATTATTAGGAAAAACAGATGAAGTTATACCTAAAAGCATATAGTTCATTCATAGATGATGGCTCAGTTGAGATAAAAAAAGAGTTAAAACGTAAGTATAAGTTAGAGACTAGAAGACAAGATAAGTTTATACACTTAGCAGTTTATGGAGCTCAACTTTTAAAAGAGAAGATAGAGATAAATAGTGATGATGAACTCTACATTACAAGTGGGGTTGGTGATGTTGATATTGTCCAAAAAACAAACACTTACATGTACAAAGAGAATCAGCCTCTAAAGCTGTTTGATTTTATAAATCTTTTGGGCAACACAACAAGCTACTATGTTGCTAAGTCATTGGGTATAAAGGGTAAAAGTATATTTCAAATCTCAGATAATCATACTTTTAAAAACACACTCATAAGTGCCTACTCTTCGGCGATGAGTAGCAAAAAAGATGTTATAATAGGCTCAGTAGATTTAGTAAGTGAGCCTGATGAAGTTATAAAAAGAGTTTTGGGTGTAAAAAAGAGTTTGAAAGTCTTAACAAGTGTAAACTTTCAAAAGTTTTCATTGGACTCCAAAGATGCGATAGCTGAGGTTAAATTTGAGTTAAATAATACCTCTACATGTAGAGACGTTAAGAAACCTTTTGAAACATATGAGAGTTTTCTGTTAAATAGTGCAATAGGAGATGGAGAAAGAGTGATAAAAATATGAAAAGTTATATAAACGAATATGAGTTGCACTGTAATGCAGGAGATACAAAGAGTCTGATGGAAGCAATCTATAGTAAAAAAACTGCTTTAGTAGAAGACAGAACATTTTTAAAAGATACAACAGCAGGGCTTGGAATCATGGAGTATGATGACATCTACTCTTTAATGAAAGAGGTTGTTGCAAAAGTGCTAAAAAACTCAAACCTAGAAGACTTTA
This sequence comes from uncultured Sulfurospirillum sp., assembly GCA_964530865.1. Classification (GTDB taxonomy): domain Bacteria; phylum Campylobacterota; class Campylobacteria; order Campylobacterales; family Sulfurospirillaceae; genus Sulfurospirillum_A. The sequence continues at coordinate 2,955 of CAZHBU010000062.1, read as the reverse complement.
GTAGTACACTTCTTATACTAGGATCATCAGTAGGTGGCATGCAAGAGTGTGAAGATATATTTTACTCTCAAAAGAGCTACAGAAATATAGATCCAAATCGACTCTCCATGAATGCTTTAACAGATTTTTTAGTAAAAGAGTTTGGTTTTTATGACTCTCGTGCAATCTCGACAGCTTGTACATCTAGTGCAAATGCACTTCTTTTAGCCAAAAGACTTGTAAATGTTGATGCTTATGAAAACATTTTGGTAGTTGGAGCAGATGGGCTTTGTCGCTCAACTGTTATGGGCTTTCATGCACTCAGTGTTCTCTCTAATACAAAATGTAGACCATTTGATGAGAAAAGAAGTGGAATGAATGTAGCCGAAGCAGCAGCAGCTATTCTAGTACAAAACAAAAAAACAAAAAACTCAATTGAGCTTAAAGGAGTGGGTGCAAGTAGTGATGCGTATCATATGACAAACCCAAATCCTGAAGCAATTGGGGCGATATCTTCGATGCAAGATGCCATAACCGATGCAGGTCTAAATTTAGATGAGATAGACTATGTAAATGCTCACGGAACAGCGACTTTAGCAAATGACAGAGTTGAAGCACTCGCAGTTGAAAAACTCTTTGGTAAGAGTGTACATGTAAACTCAACAAAAGCTATCACAGGGCACACTCTTGGGGCCGCTGGTGCGGTTGAGGCTATCATCTCTTGTGAAGTTATAAAACATGCTTGTGTGCCTGCTCAAACTGGATTAGAAACACTAGAGAATGAAAATATAAAGGTAGGCAAAGAGAGCGTAAAGATGGAAGTAAGAAACGTAGTAAGTAACTCATTTGCCTTTGGTGGTAACAACACTTCAATAGTCTTAGGAGTGTGCAAATGAAATTAGTAGTTTTAAACATAGTAAGTTCAGCGAAGATTTACGCACCAAAGAAAATAGAAAACCTAGATGAAAAGAGACTTGCGCCAAGTATGATGATGAGAAGACGACTAACAAGAAACTCAAAAGTGATGTTATATCTTGCCGATAAATGTGGCTTTAAAGGTGGAAAGATAGTCTACGGAAGTTGTTTTAGTGAGATAGAAGAGACAGCCAAAATAGCTAATGCAGTTTTAGAAGAGAGTATGCTCTCTCCAACCTCTTTTCAAAATAGTGTATACAATACTGCTCCGTCTTACTTTTCTCTTATAAACAAAGACACGGATGAAATCATTACCATTTCAAGTGGTATGAAAACTTCACTTGATGCACTCAAAACAGCAGCACTTCAAGCTTTAGTGAGTGGTGAGAGAGTTTTGTGTATCTGCAGTGAGTGTATAAATATAAAAAATATTGAAGAGATAAACAAGTGTACTAAGTACCTAGAAGCTGGTGTGGCAGTAGTAGTTGAAATAGCAAAAGATGAGAATAATGCAAAGAAGATAGAGTCTTTACATGTAGATGGTATCATAGACTCTTTACAAGATTTAATGAGTGTAGTAAATATGCATGAAAATGGATGCGAAAAGATAAAGGTAGAGTTATGATTATAGACAATAAAACAGTAAATTATGAGAAGTTTACTCATACTGAAAAGATAAAACTTAGCGATGAAAAAGAGTTTGTAGATTTTATAAATGCTGGACACGAGTTTCTTATAAAACAGATAAGTGGTGGACGACCGATATACGGTATTACGACTGGGTATGGGGAAGCTGGAAGTAACTATGCTGCTTTTGAGGAAGCTGAGGAGATGCAACAAAATCTTTACCGTTTTTGTGGAGTTGGAGTAGGTGAAAATCTAAGTCCTGAGGTCTCAAGAATTATGGTAACTGTTCGTCTTATAAGCCTTTCAAAGGGTAAAAGTGGAGTAAGTTACGCATTGTTAAAGAGATTTGAGTTACTTTTAAATAACAAAATTTACCCAATTATACCATCTCAAGGCTCAGTAGGTGCTAGCGGGGATCTTGCCCCACTCTCTTACATAGCTGCGGTTATTGCGGGCGAGAGAGAAGTTACATATAAAGGCGAAGAGAGAAAAACCATAGATGTTTACAATGAACTTGGCATAGAACCATACGTTTTTAAAGCAAAAGAGGCATTAGCTGTCATAAATGGTACAGCGACTATGAGTTCAATCGCTATAAAAGCTATACAAGAGTTTGAACTTATGCTTGATAGCATGGAGAGTTTTGTAGCAAACATCTTTGAAGTTTTACTTTGTGATATAACTGCGTTAGAACCTTTTGTTCATGAAAACAAACCTTTTGCTGGACAGATAACAACTGCGGCAAATATACTAAAAAAGTGTGAAGGCTCTGAGCTAACTCATAAAGCTTTTAGTAGGTATGAAAATTTTCATCTCGAAAGTGAACAGAATATACAAGATAGATACTCAATCAGATGTGCCCCACAAGTTCTAGGAGTAGTAAGAGATAATTTAGATATTGCTAAAAAGTGGATACAAACAGAGATAAATGGTGTAAATGATAACCCACTTATAGACCATATTGGAGAGAAAATTTATACTTCTGGTAACTTTTATGGTGGTTATATTGCTCACGCCATGGACACAATGAGAATTTGTGTAGGAAATTTAGCAGACTTACTAGATAAAGAGTTTGCACTTTTAATAGACCATAAGTTTAACAAAGGACTTGGAGAGAGTTTAAAGATAAACAAGAAGTCTACACATCATGCCTTTAAACTCATTCAAGTTACACTAAGTTCACTCAGTGCAGATATATTGATGAACACAAACGCAGCGTCACTATACTCTCGCTCAACCGAGTCATTTAATCAAGACAAAGTAAGCATGGGAACAACATCTGCAAGAAACTTTGCAAAACAGCTTCCCGATTTGGCAAATATGTTGAGTATTGCTTTTATAGGAATTGCTCAAGCAGTAGACATAAGAGGCTTTGAGAAGTGCTCAAAACATCTTCAAGCTTGTTATAGTGAAGTAAGAAAAGAAGTAACAAAA
>CAZHBU010000061.1:0-10976 GCA_964530865.1 uncultured Sulfurospirillum sp. | reverse complement strand
TAATTTCTAAATTCTATAGGAATGACGTTAGAGATGAGAGTTTTATCTATAGGTTTTGAGTGTTCGTTTACAGAGCCTATAGTATCTTCTACATGTAAATAGTTTTGAAGGTAGTAAGTTCCTGTGTATTTTCGTTCACTTAGGTCTAAGATTATAGAGTTTATATCATCTTCTTTAAGAAGGTCAGAGTGAACTGTTGTTCTTGTTTCAAAAGGGAACTTTTTATCTATAAGTATATCTAGAGTTTTATAAAATTTCTCTATCTGTCCATTTTGAGTGATAGATTTAAATTTTTTAGCAGGAGCTTTATAATCAAGTGCAATAAAATCAACTAAACTAAAGTTAATTAATTCTTCAATAACATTAGGATTTAGTCCATTGGTATCTATTTTGATTTTGAAGCCTAACTCTTTTATCTCTTCACAAAGTTCTACTATGTCAGGATTTAGTGTACACTCTCCACCGCTTAGGACAACTCCATCGAGCTTTCCTACGCGTGATTTTAAGAATCTAAGTAGCTCCTCATTACTCAAGGTGCCTTCGCCATGTACTATGTTAGCATTATAACAGTAAGAGCACCTCATATTGCATTTTGCAAACCAAAATATACACGCTAAATGATCTTTAAAATCAAGCGTAGTAAATTTGGTTATATCAAAAACGCTTTTTCTAGCAAGAAATTTTTTCTTCAAACTTTACTCTCTCGTTGTGCTCGCCTGTTTTACCAACATTGAAGCTCTCTACAGGTCTATGGTAACCCATAACTCTAGTGTAAACTATACACTTTGTTCTCTTCGCCTCTAACTTCTTTAAAATTGCTTCTCTACTCATACTTCTTCCCCTTCTTTGTTGAAATTCTCTATAAGTTCCTCATCACACTTTGGACAGAACTCATGCTCGCCATTTACATAACCATGCTTCTCACATACAGAGAAAACAGGAGTCATTGTGATATATGGCATCCTATAGTTTGAAATCACATTCTTAATCATCTTTCTACACGCTTCTGCTGAGCTGATACGCTCTTTCATATAGAGATGAAGTACCGTTCCACCAGTATATGCACACTGTAGGTCATCTTGTAAGTCAAGTGCTTCAAATGGGTCAGCTGTATAGTCAGCTGGAAGCTGAGAAGAGTTTGTATAGTAAATATTGTCGCCAAATCCAGCTTGTAAAATCTCAGGGTATCTCTTCTTGTCCTCTTTTGCAAAACGATAAGTAGTTCCCTCGGCCGGAGTAGCTTCAAGGTTATACAAATTACCTGTCTCCTCTTGATACTCAACCATTTTTGTACGCATAAAATCTATTAGTTCATCAGCAAATTTCATTCCAAATTCATCTGCAATGTTATGCTTGTCATTTGTAAAGTTTCTTATCATCTCATTAACACCGTTTATGCCGATTGTAGAGAAGTGATTAGCAAAACCTGGAAGGTATCTTTGAGTATAAGGGTAAAGCCCTCTATCGTACATCTCTTGAACAAAAACACGTTTTTTCTCTAGTGTAGATTTAGCTAAGTCCATAAGACGCTCAACTTGTTTGAATATTAACTCTTTTTCGCCCTTACATGTAAAGCCAATACGAGCAAGATTTAGTGTAACAACACCAATACTCCCTGTCATCTCCGCACTACCAAAAAGTCCACCACCACGCTTTAGAAGTTCACGTAGGTCGAGTTGTAGTCTACAACACATACTTCTTACATTTTCTGGTTTATATGCATTTGGATCTTCAACAAGTTCTCCGCTTTTATCTCTCATATACTGACTTCCGATGAAGTTTTGAAAGTAAGATGAACCCATTTTTGCTGTGTTTTCAAAAAGTAGGTCAGTGTTCTCTCCATACCAGTCAAAATTTTCTGTGATATTAACAGTAGGGATTGGGAAAGTAAAAGGCTGTCCAGTTTTATCACCCTCTGTCATCACTTCGTAGTATGCTCTGTTTATGAGATTCATCTCATTTTGAAAATTCTTATAAGTCATATCTTCAAGACTGTTTACACCTCTTCTTTTCGCTTCTTCAAGTAGTTTAGCATCTTCAAGACCTTTAAAAAGGTGAATATCACTAGAAGTTGGAGTTTGGTCTGCAAGGTCTGTTGGAACTGTCCAATCGATAGTTACGTTTGTAAATGGACTCTGCCCCCAACGAGCAGGAACGTTTAAGTTATATACGAAACTTCTAACAGCTTTTTTTACCTCTTTGTATGGTAAATTGTCTCTAAAAACAAATGGTGCAAGGTAAGTATCAAACGAGCTAAATGCTTGAGCACCAGCCCACTCACTCTGTAAAATTCCCAAAAAGTTTGCCATTTGTCCAAGTGCTTCACGAAAGTGTTGTGGAGGACGAGATTCTACTCTTCCTCTAACCCCATTAAATCCTTCGTTTAGTAATGCTCTCAAGCTCCACCCGGCACAATACGCAGTCAAACAGTCAAGATCATGAATGTGATAATCACCATTTCTATGAGCCCAACCCTCCTCTTTTGAGTAAATTTTATCTAGCCAGTAGTTTGCTATAACTTTTCCAGCCGTGTTGTTTACAAGTCCTGCATTTGAGTAACCTGTGTTTGAATTAGCTTTAATTCTCCAGTCACTTTTCCCTATGTATTCTTCTATAGTTTGAGTTGAGTTTATGAAAGTTGTATCTTCATTAAGACCGTTTATATGCTCTCTTTGCATCTTGTGAGTATGACGATAAATCATAAACGAACGCATTACATCAAAGTATCTTGCTTTGTATAGTTCTTGTTCTATTAAGTCTTGGATGTCCTCAACAGCAGCAACTCTTTTTTGATTGACTGTCTCCATGAGGTTTTCAAATACACTTTCATCGTAAGTCACTCTTACACTTTTAAAAGCTTTTTTGATAGCATCTTCGATTTTGTACGCGTGGAAATCTTCTGTATTTCCATCTCTTTTAAGTAGTTTTGTTAGCATGATAGTCCTAGTGTTAAAAGGCGATTATACTCAAAAATATGTAAACTGAAACTTAAAAAATAAACTGTAACAGTTTTGTCACATCTGAAATAGCCAATAAAATAGGATTCTTTCTTAATTAATATATTGGCTTTATAAAGAGAGTATAAAGTATTTCATTAATATATAACTTAAATTTTTAAATTAATATAATTATTAATTAATATTGTAGAAGATTTTTATAATTTTCTCAAAGTGCGAGTTGTAGTGCTCTGTTTACATGTATGGAAGTAGTATCAAATATTTGTAGATTTATATCATCTTTTTTTATCAAAAGTCCTATTTCAGTACAACCCAATATGACTGAATCAATCTCTTTGTCATTTTCATATAAATTTTTAATGATATCTATGTAGCTTTTTTTTGATTTTTCTAAAACTTTACCAAGAACTAATTCATTAAAAATAATATCATTTATAATGTCCATATTTTCTTCGTCAGGGATTACGATTTGTATCCCATTTTTCTCAAGTATCTTTTTGTTGAAATCTTCACTCATTGTAAATTTTGTACCTAAAAGGATACTTTTTTTACATTTTTTCTCATTAATAGCATTTGCAGTAGCTTCGGCTATATGTATTATAGGTATCTCTAAATCTTTCTGTACAATATTAGCAACCTTATGCATTGTATTAGTACAAATCAGTATGAAATCTGCCCCTGCAATTTCAATAGCTTTTGCATGTCTAGCTAATACTTCTCCAGCTTCATTCCATCTATTTTCATGTTGAAGTTTATGAATCTCATCAAACTCAACTGAGTGCATGATGATTTTTGCACTATGAAAGCCACCTAGAGCATCTCTAACGCCTTCATTTAGAAGTTGGTAATAACTAGTTGTAGACTCCCAACTCATGCCACCAATCAGCCCTATAGTCTTCATGATACTAACTTTTTTGGACTCATGCCATAGATTTTATTAAATACTCTAGTAAAGTGTGACTGATCACTAAACCCACAAGAGAGGGCTATATCACTCAAAGCTCTGTTCTGTTTTAGCATGTTTTTAGCGTTTTGAATGCGGATTTGAAGTAGGTAGGCATGAGGGGTCATGTTAAATTCCTCTTTAAACTTTCTCAAAAAATGATACTTACTAAGCCCACTTATCTTTGCTAAACTCTCAAGCTTTAAACTCTCCTCAAAGTTTGCTCTCATACACTCTATTGCTTGAGCTAGTTTGGCTCGTGAGTAGCTTATCTCTTTAGTTCTAATTGCACAGTTAGAGTAAGAGGAGATAAGATTTACAACAAGCTCTTCAAGTATGTTTTCTGCCATGAGTTCATCTTGCCACTCTTTTGTTGCACTGTTTAAGTTTAAAAAAAGTTGAGAAAGTTTACGGTTGTTTATGACAGGATTTGCAAAAGTTATATTGTGTAACTCTTTTTGACAAGACTCACTAAATGCTTCTACAAAATTACTATCAGGGGTAAAGGTTATGTAGCCCCATGTTTTACTTTTACATACGTGTATGTCATGAGGGTTTATGAGCCGTATATCACCAGGTTTGGCGTTGAAGTCATCTTTGTTACATGTAAAGTGATGTGTTCCTGAGGTGATGAGTGCTATGGAGTACTCATCGTGAAAATGAGGAGCAAATGTTTTGTTAGTAAATGATGCTTCAAGTAGGTCTAACATATTTGCTCCTTTTTGATTTTATTATATCAAAAATAGATATTTAAAAATAGTAAAAAATTGCTAGTCTATCTTTATAACTGCTCTTCCTGTACTTTTTCCTGCCAACATCTCATCTATGAGCTTTGGTAACTCTTCTAGGCTGTGTTCGTGTACTATGTTACTTAGGTCTATCTTCCACTCATTGGCTAGCATATTCCATAGAGCCTCTCTATGTTTGGTTGGTAATTCAGCAGAGTTAATTCCTAAAAGATTTATGCCTCTAAGTATAAAAGGAAAAACTGTAGTATTTAGTGCAGGTGAGCCTACTAGTCCACATATAGCAGCGCTACCTTCTGGCTTTATTTGCTTTAAAATATTTTCTAAGAGCTCTCCTCCCACAACATCTATAGCACCATCATACTTTGGTTTTAACAGTGGTCTCTTCGCATGAGTTTCAAACTCATCTTTTAAAATTACTTCATCTGCCCCAATAGACTGCAAAAACTCTTTTTTATCTGATTTACTACTTAGTGCTGTAATGCTGAAACCAAGATGTGAGAGCAGTTTAACACTAAAACTACCAACTGCTCCAGTAGAACCAGTTACGAGTATGCTATTCCCCTCTTTTTGTCCATTTGCTAAGAGTTTATAAGTTCCTATGGCTGAAGTTAGTCCCGCTGTTCCAATTGCAACTGCTTCTTTTAGGCTAAGTGTCTGGGGAAGTGGTATAACCCACTCTCTTGGAACAGATATATATTGACTAAATGCTCCATTTGTATTCATTCCTAAATCAAAACTAGTCACAATTACTTCGTCACCAACCTTGAATGCATTAGAATTACTTCTTTCTACAACTCCACTAGCATCAATTCCTGGTGTATGAGGAAATTCCCTTGTAACACCTTTATTACCACTAGCACTAAGTGCATCTTTAAAGTTTAAAGCACTATACTTTACACGTACTAAGATATCATTTGTATCTAGCTCTTCAAGGGATAACTCTTTTATGGTTTTGGTAAATTTACCATCAATTTCTTCTACATGTAAAGCTTTGTAAGTCATGGGTTTCCTTTTTGATTTATTTTAGCAAAATGGGGTTAATTCGAGGTTTAATTAATTTTTATTTTATACTAAATATTTTTTGTATTGAAAAAATAATTTGATTAAGGTATACTAATAGTATTTAAAATCAAATACTAAAAGGTACTCTATGAAAAGTCCATTTTTATATGACAATTTAGCGTTAAAAGATAATTTTTTTGGTAGAAGTAATGAACTGAAAAAACTTGATGAGACTGTTTTGCACTCAAATAACCTTTTGATTTACTCAAAAAGACGTATGGGTAAAACAACTTTAGTAAAAAACTTTTTAGATTTGAAAAAAGACGATTATATAACTATCTATGTAGATATTTTTGATATAACTTCTAAAGAGGAGTTTGCAAAAGCACTACTAAAAGCTCTTACTAATTCAAGAAAACTAGACTTAAAAAGTACTATTAAAAGTTTTACCAATCTTTTTAAAAGAGTAAGAGTAGAGCCTACCATAGATACTAATACTCTAGAGTACTCTATAAAGCCTATCGTAACGACTCTTAGTTTTGAGCAGATGATGGAGGATTTTTTTAGCTCCATAAATGAGCTTTGCAAGAACCATAAAATCATCATAGCTATAGATGAGTTTCAAGAGATAAGTAGCATAAAAGATATAAAATTAGATGCTTTTTTAAGAAAGCAGATTCAACAAAGAGACAATCTGTCTTATATATTTTTAGGCTCAAAAAGACATCTTCTTACATCTTTATTTGAGTACAAAGCAGCTCTTTATGAGTTGGCTAACCACTTTGAATTGCCCTCTTTAGAGATAGATGAGATAAAAAGTTATGTAAAAAAGCATCTTAATATCAATGATGAGATTGTAGAGTATATCTATGAGCTAAGTGATGGTGAGACTAAACTTCTTCTTCATATACTGCATCTTCTTTTTATAGATAAAAAAGAGAAGTTTTCAAAACAGAGAGTAGACGAAGTACTACAAAACATAATCAACTCAAAAGATACAACCTATAGAATGCTGTTTGACACACTAAATAACAACCAAAAACTAGCACTGAAAATCATAGGACGATATAGTAGCCGTATTTTCACACAAGATGTACTAAGTGAGTATACCATCAAAAAACAGACTTTGAAAAGCTCAATCGACTCTTTATTGAAAAAAGAGCTGATTGATAGAGAAGGCGAGGAGTATTTCATACCTGATAGGACATTTGAGTTGTGGGTGAAGAGGATTTTTAATTGATTGTTTAATCTAAATTGTACAAAACTTATCTATATTGTTAAGTGAGAATTAACAAAAGATTTATATATTTTGTAGTACAATACAAAATATATATAATTTTTTTTACATAAGGTTGCAAAATGATAACAACTTTACTTCTTTTATCAAATCAAATAAAATCACAAAAAGTTCCATCTTACAAACGATTTTTATATGAAAAAATAGATTTTGATGAGCGACTAATAGGGCTCATAGGCTCAAGAGGGGCAGGAAAAACGACTATATTGCTTCAGTATTTAAAGCAGATAAACGCTCAAGATACACTCTATATCATAGCAGACCACCCCATAGTAGCTCAAAAAAGGCTTTTTTATATCGCGGATGAGTTTCAAAAGATAGGTGGAAAAGTTTTAATTGTAGATGAGATACACAAGATAAAAAACTTTGAGATTGATTTAAAACTTATCTACGATAGTTTTTTTGATTTGCAAGTCATCTTTACAGGTTCAAGTGCCATAGCCATAGATAGTGCAAAGGCAGATTTGAGTAGAAGAGCTGTTATGTATAGACTTCCTGTACTCTCTTTTAGAGAGTTCATAGAGTTAGAGTCAAAAGAAAAATTTAGCTCATACAGTTTGGAAGATTTACTAACAAATCACTCAAATATAGCCTTAGATATAGTCTCAAAGATAAAACCACTTGCATATTTTAGTGATTATCTAAAGTATGGAGTTTATCCATACTATAAAAACTCAAAAGGTAGTTACTTGCAAAAACTTTTAAACTCATCTATGCAAGTTTTAGAGACTGACCTGCCTATGATATACAGTATAGATTATGAAAAGATAAATGCTCTAAAAAAGATGATGATAATGCTCTGTCAAAGTGAGCCGTTTGATATAAATATCTCAAAACTTTGTGGTGCAGTTGAACTTAACCAAAGAACACTATATAAGTACTTGGGTATTTTACAATCAGCTGGACTCATACGGATACTAGGAGCAAAATCAAATGGCATAAGTATCATTTCAAAACCAGAAAAACTTTACTTAGACAATACAAATCTGTTTTCCATATACTGCGATACTCCTAAAGATGGGACATTAAGAGAGACTTTTTTTGCCTCTATGACCTCATACAATCATAGATTAAACTATCCTAAAAATGGAGATTTTATCTTAGATGATAAGTATACTTTTGAAGCAGGAGGTTTAGGTAAGACATCAAAACAGATAAAAGATATACATCATAGCTTCATAGTCTCAGATGGTATAGAGATAGGGGTTAACCACAGGATTCCTCTGTGGCTATTTGGGTTTTTGTATTAGAGTAAAAGGTGTTCTACTGACACCCATCACACTCCATGCTTCTATCTGCTACGTCTATTTTGTTTTCTGGTGATTGACTTCTTAGGTAGTAAGTTGATTTAATACCTAATTTCCAACCTAACATGTAGATGTCATTTAGAACTTTTCCACTTGCCTTATCTAGTGTCATAAAGATGTTGAGGCTCTGCCCTTGGTCTATCCACTTTTGGCGGATTGCACCCGCTTGGATGAGTAGTCTTTGGTCTAAATCATACGCAGGAGTGTAGTAAGCCCAAGTGTCTGGACTTAGCTTTGGAACTACTACTGGAATCATACCAGAGAGGTTCTCTTCAAACCATTTTCGCTTATATACTGGCTCTATGGCTTGAGTTGTTCCTACCAAGATAGAGATTGAACTTGTAGGCGCTATTGCCATTAAGTAACCGTTTCTCATGCCTGTTTTTTTCACTTTTTCACGTAGGTCTTCCCAGTTGTATGTGTAACCAAAAAGTCCACCACGGTCTACTAGTTTTTTTGCTTCTTCATTGGCCACATCTATTGGGAAGATTCCCCTACTCCATTTCGAGCCTTCAAACTCTGGGTATGTTCCTTTTTCTATCGCTAAGTTTGCTGAAGCGTGTATTGCGTTGTAGCTTACTGCTTCCATGATTTCATCTATCTTGCTAAAGTGGTCATAACTCCCCCACTCTAGTTTGCTCTCAGCAAGCATCTGTGCTTCGCCCATCACTCCAAGACCGATTGCTCTTGATTTTAGGTTTGTATGTTTTACTTTTGCATGTGGGTAGAAGTTTAGCTCTATCACGTTGTCTAGCATTCTTACTGCTATTGGTACAACTCTCTCTATATCTTCTTTGGTATTGATTTTTGATAGGTTTACACTTGCAAGGTTACACACTGCAGTTTTACCCTCTATCATCTCTTTTTCTACTATGAAAATCTTTTTTCCATCTATGCTATCAAGTGCAGTAACTTTTTTTGCTTCTTTTGTAATACCACTATCTACTTTTACTAAATCACTCTCTTCAAGAACTTCTACTGAGCCATCTTCAAAAACTATCTTTGTTTTGTAGTGGTTTGGCTCTGTGTTTTGAAAAATTTCAGTACATAGGTTTGAACTTCTTATGAAGCCCGTGTGGTCATTTGGATTTGTTTTGTTCGCATTGTCTTTAAAACATAAGAAAGGATTTCCAGTTTCAAAAAGCTCTGTTAACATCTTTTTCCAAAGCTCTTTCGCTTTGATTCTCTCTTTTGCTATATTTGGGTCGTTTTCATACTCAATGTAGCGCTTCTCAAAAGCTTCACCATGAAGAGTTGAAAGGTCTTGCACTTCATAAGGATCAAACAGAGTCCAAATTTCATCTTTACTAGCTCTCTCCATAAAGAGGTCATTTAGCCACATTGCAGGGAAAAGGTCGTGAGTTCTTCTTCTCTCTTCTCCTGAGTTCTTTTTAAGGTCTAAAAAGTCAGCTACATCCATGTGCCAAGGCTCTATATAAACTGCAATCGCACCTTTTCTAGTTCCTAGTTGGTCAACTGCAATAGCTATGTCATTTGTTATCTTTAAAAATGGTATGATTCCACCAGCTGCATTTTTGTGTCCATCTATGCTTCCACCCATGCTTCGAACTGCATTCCAATCCCAACCGATTCCTCCACCAAACTTGCTTAGTAGACTCATCTCTTTATAACTATCAAAAATACCCTCTATGTTATCAGGTGTACTTCCGATATAGCATGAGCTTAGTTGGTGTCTATGTGTTCTTGCGTTTGAGAGAGTTGGAGTTGCGAGCATAACTTCAAACTTACTAATCAAGTCATAGAACTTCTTAGCCCAATCTTGGCAATTTAGCTCGTTTTGGGCTAGGAACATGGCTATAGCCATAAACATGTGCTGTGGTAGCTCTATAGGGTTGCCTTTGCGGTCTTTAATAAGATATCTATCATAAAGAGTTTTTACGCCAAGATAATTAAATTGCATATCACGTTCAGGTTTTATGTAAGCGTCTAACTCTTCTAAGTCATACTTCTCTTTAAGTCCAAGAACCAAACGATCTTCAGCCTCTCCTCGCTCAAAGTACTTCTCAAGTTTACAATACCCACTAAACTGATTTACTCTATGGTATAAATCGTACATAAAAAGACGAGCAGCTACAAATGTCCAATCAGGCTTGTCAATGTCAATCTTATCTACAGCAGTTTTTATAAGAGTAGTTTGAATCTCTTTTGTTGTAATCATGTCACGAAATTGAATCTTAGCATCAACTTCAAGTTCACTTTGACTTACATTGTTCAAACCCTCAACGGCTCTGCTTGTATGTTTTTGTATCTTTGAGATATCTAGTGTTTCAGTTCTTCCATTACGTTTTTGTACAGTTATCATTTAAATACTCTTGCGAAAATATTATCTACATTTTTTGTGTAGTAGTCATAGTTAAAACACTCTCTAATTTTCTCTTCGCTTAGTTTGCTTCTTAGTTCATCATCAGCTAAAAGGTGGTTCAAGTAAAGGCTTTCGCCTTTGTCATTTGTAGTTGGTTTCCCTTGTTGAATCTCTTCCCAAACTTTCATCGCATTTCTTTGAACGATTCTATATGCATCTTCACGGCTAACTCCTTGAAGAGGAAGCTCTAAAAGAACTCTTTGAGAAAATACAAGTCCACCAGTTAGGTTTAGGTTTTTCATCATGTTTTTTGGCATAACTGTTAGGTTTGCAATTACGTTGTTCATTCTGTGCATCATAAAGTTTGTAGTTATAAAAGCATCTGGTAACCAAAATCT
>CAZHBU010000060.1:7188-11301 GCA_964530865.1 uncultured Sulfurospirillum sp. | reverse complement strand
TATTTAAAAAATCTCAAATGAATGCAACAGGTACAAAAAATGTAAAAATAAGTGATACTACTTTCCCTGTTGAAAAACTAGCAACTGCAAATGTTGGAACAGTTCTCAAGCCAATCAAAACTAAAGATGGTTATATAGTTGTTAAACTAACAAGTGTAAACAATCCACTTCCAAAACCTTATACAGATGCAAAAGCTGATATATTGGTTCAACTACAATCTGAGAAAAAAGTAATGGCTTTAGAGAAAAAAGCAAAAGCTAGACTTGGAATTTTCAAAGGAACCGATATAGGATTTGTTAATAGAGAAGGTGGAAAAAAGATAGCTGGACTTAGTGAAACAGAAAGCTTAGAGTTTATAAACTTTGTTTTTGATAACAACAAGGCAAGAAACTTTAAGATCATTGGCAACAAGGCGATTTTATACCAAATTTTGGAACAAAACTTGCTTAGTAACAGTAAAGTAGAGAAGTATGCTACTCTAGTAAATGACAACATTGCTCAAATGAAACAAGCTGAGATTAGTCAAAACTTAGTAGTTAACTTAAAGAAAAGATACGATATAGAACAATACTATAAAGGAAACTAGTTTGAGTACTACGATTTTAGGTATCGATATTGGCTCAAGTAAGATTTGTGCCGTCATCGCTGAAAAAACTAATGATGACATAAAAATTCTTGGTGCTGGTATCGCAAAGTCACAGGGTCTTAAAAAAGGAATCATTACTAACATTGAACTAGCTTCAAAATCTATCAAAAACGCTCTAAATGATGCTAAAAGAGTAGCAGGCACTCAGTATGAAAAAGTGATTGTCTCTATCTCTGGAGCATATACAAAAAGTGTAGATAGTAATGGTATTGTAAATATCCCCAATCGTGACATTGGTATCAGAGAAATAAACCGTGCCATGCAAATGGCAGACCACAATGCAAACATACCAAACGAATATGAAAAACTTCATATACTTCCATATAACTTCAAAGTAGATGACCAAGAGTTCATTGAAGACCCACTTGGCATGAGTGGTGCAAGACTTGAAGTACAAACTCACATCATAACAGCACAAAAATCATCACTTAGTAATCTTGAAAAAGCTGTTAAATCAGCAGGTGTTGATATAGATAATATAGTTCTAGGTGGTTATGCCTCTAGTATAGCTGTACTTAACGAAGACGAAAAAGAACTTGGTGTTGCTGTCATAGATATTGGTGGTGCTACATGTAACCTTGTAGTTCATACCAATAGTGCAGTAAGATATAATGACTTTTTAGGTGTTGGCTCACTTAACATAACAAATGACCTCTCTACAGCACTTCACACTCCACTAGGAGCTGCTGAAAATATAAAAATAAACTATGGTTCACTTCATGGAAACTCAAGTGACCTTATAGAGCTTCCTGTTATTGGTGATGATGGCTCAACTCATGAAGTATCTTTAGATATAGTCTCAAATGTTATCTATGTTCGCGTAGAAGAGACTCTAATGATACTTTCTAAATCACTAGAAGATAGTGGATATAAAGACCAACTTGGAGCAGGAATTGTTCTTACTGGTGGTATGACAAAGCTTGAAGGCATACGAGAGTTAGCAAGTGCTATATTTGATAACATGCCTATAAGAGTTGCAAAACCAAAAGAGATGGATGGACTTTTTGAAACACTAAGAGACCCAGGCTACTCAACCGCTATAGGTCTTGTACTTTATGGAGCTGGATACTTTACTCCTTATGAAATTGATTCAAATAAAAAGTTAAGATATAAAAATGAAGCAATAGCACCAAGTAAACCTGGACAAGATATTATTAATGGTAAAGATGATGAAACACTTACAAATTTTGAAAGTGGAATAGAAAGTGCTAAGGATAAACTAGCGAACATAGCGAATATAGAAGATAAAGTTAAAAAAGACGGTTTTATGAGCAAAGTTTGGAACCGCATGACGCAACTATTTTAAAATAAATATGAATACTACAGGAGAGATACACAATGGGTGGTTTTAGTATAGAAGAAGCAAAAAATGTTTACGGGGCAAAAATAAAAGTCATCGGTGTTGGCGGTGGTGGTGGAAATATGGTTAATCATATGATAGCACAAGGTGTTACAGGCATCGACTTGATAGTTGCTAATACTGACGCTCAAGCGCTTGATCATTCAAAAGCTACCACTAAACTGCAACTTGGTGAGAAAAAGACCAAAGGTCTTGGTGCAGGTATGCAACCAGAAGTTGGTAAAGAGTCAGCCTTAGAGAGTTACGAAGAGATAAAAAGTTCACTTGAAGGCGCTGACATAGTTTATGTAGCTTCAGGACTTGGTGGTGGAACTGGTACTGGTGCTGCTCCAATCATCGCTCAAGCTGCAAAAGAGATTGGTGCTTTAACTGTTTCAGTTGTAACAAAACCATTTATGTTTGAAGGAAGAAAAAGACTCAAACTTGCAGAAGCTGGTCTAATGGAGCTTAAAAAAGAGAGTGACTCTATAGTAGTTATTCCAAATGATAAACTTCTCTCTATTGTTGATAAGGGATTAGGGATTAAAGACAGTTTCAAGATAGTAGATGACGTTCTTAGTCGTGCTGTTGGTGGAATGAGTCAAGTTGTTCTCTCTTCAGGTCAAAGTGATATCAATGTTGACTTTGCAGATGTTAAAACTGTCATGAGTCACAGAGGTATGGCACTTATGGGTGTTGGCGAAAGTAGTGGAGCTGGCGCTGCTAGTGAAGCTGTAAAAAGTGCAATAGAGTCTCCACTTTTAGACAACATGTCAATAAACGGTGCCTTAGGAGTTCTTATACACTTCCATATCCCTTCAGCTTGTCCTCTTGCAGAGATAAGCGAAGCGATGGGTGTTGTTTATGATAGTGCAGATGAAGATGCTGATGTAATCTTTGGAACAACTACAGATGACACCATGGCTGATGATAGTGTAAAAGTAACTATAGTTGCTACTGGATTTGAAAATAAAATAGAAAAAACAAAAGAGTTAAAACTACTAAACGAGTCTCAAGAGGCTGTTAAAAAAGAGCGTATAACTCGTCTAAAAAAAGTAAGTGGTGGTTATGAGGGACAAGAAGATTATCTTGACATACCTACATATATCCGTCACCAAATGGACTAAACAAAAAAATTCTCTTAGAAGGGCTTAGGCTCTTCTAACTATAAATCCTCTATCTAAACTAGCTAAATCTTTATAAAACTCCAACTCTAAATTAGAATTTTTTAGATAATTTATAATTTTATTTTTTTGGTCATATCCCATCTCACAAGCTAAGTGCTTTACTTTTCTGTCTTCATATATATCTATGATGCGACGAAGTATCTCATCTCCTATATTTCCTCCATATAAAGCAAGACTAGGCTCATATGAGAGTCCTTCATGCAAAGGCTCATTATTCGCAATGTAAGGTGGGTTTGAGACTAACATATCAAAGTTTTTTTCATGAAAATTATCACATAAATCGCTATGGATAAACTCTATATCTACTCTATGTTTTTTTGCATTTTTTTGCGCTACATGTAAAGCTTCTTCACTTATATCTATTGCTGTTATAACAGCACTTGGTAAGAGTTTTGCAAGCATAATAGAAATGATGCCACTTCCTGTTCCTATTTCAACTATACGAGGGCTTTTTATGCCCTTACATGTAGAAACTACTAAATCTACTAGTATCTCTGTTTCTGGTCTAGGAATAAGCACATTTGAGTCTACATAAAAACTTTCACCATAAAAACTAGCTCTACATGTAATGTACTCTATTGGCTCATTATCTGCTCGTCTTTGTATGAGTTCAAAATAGCCCTCTTCTTCTATGTCTTCATTATCATGAGTTATAATCCAAAGTTGGTCTTTTTTGAGGTATGAGGCTAAAAGTATTCTAGCCTCTTTGTTTGGTATATCGCTTATGTTTTTTATGCGTTTTGTAGCTTCTACAAGAGCATTTTTAATTAACATCTACGCCCAATTTTTCTAGTCTCTCTGTAAGAGCAGGGTGTGTATGGTAAAAAGCAACAGTTAGCGGGTGAGAAAGAGGAAAACTCTTATTCTCATCTGCAAGCTTCATTAAGGCACTAGCAAGTGCCTCTTTACTCTCACACTCACTTCCGTACTCATCTGCTGC
>CAZHBU010000060.1:0-7088 GCA_964530865.1 uncultured Sulfurospirillum sp. | reverse complement strand
CACTACTCTTTTAGACTTTCCTAGTCCTCCAAAGTAAGCATTGAGTCTTTTGTCTCTCTTGCTAGCATCTATCTTATAAACTCCACTACTTTTAAGCCCTGCTTTGCTCATGAGATTTTCTATGGCAGATTGTAACTCTTCGTTGTCTAGTGGTGAAAACTTGTTAAAGATAGGAGCTATTAGTGTTGGGTATATCATGTTTATAAAAAGAATCACAACAAATACTGCACCAAAACCGTATATCCACCAACTTTCAAAACTCTCTATGATGAAGGCAAGTAACCATATAAGAAGTGAGCCAAAGACTAAGAACATAACAGCCCCTTTTATCTGGTCTATCACGTAAGTCTTAACATCTATAGTTGAAAAGCCATATCTCTTATCGAGGTTAAATGTCTGATACAAGTCAAAAGGAAGTCCTAACACAAAGTTGACCGCAGAAAAAGCAAGTATAAACGCAACAGTATAAAGCATACTATTTTCAAAACTTATCACACCATCAAGTGCTTTAAAACCAAAACCAATCCATGCAAAGAATATCAACAAATCGTATAGCGAGCTTACAATGGAGATTTTACTAGTTTCTATCTTGTACTCACCTGCCTCTTTAAAGTTCTTTTCACTTAGGATTATTGCTTTTCCATCTTTTTTACTTGCTACAAACTTCGCTTCCATAACACTAATATAAATTTTTGCAATTGAATATATTGTATATATTATTAACATAATTTCAAACATGAAGTACCTTAATTAAAATTTTGCTAAAATTATACCTAAAAAAGGTAAGTTTTGGCACTATTAGACCTATTAGAGATTAGCAAAGCGTATGAATCACAACAAATATTGGAAAAAATAGATTTTTTCATAGAAAAAGGTGATAGAATTTGTATCATTGGTAAGAATGGTGGTGGAAAATCAACCCTCATGAATATAATCAATGGAACTTTAGATTTTGAAGATGGTAGGCGTATTATACAAAAAAATGTTAAAGTTGAGATGTTAAATCAAGCACCAACTTTTGATGCTGACATTAGTGTTAAAGAGGCTATAGAAGAAGAACTTAGTGAGCTTAAAAATGCAAAACTAGAGTATGATAGCATACTTTTAAAACTAGAAAATGATTTTGAAAACAGTGAACTATTGAAAAAACAAGAACACTTGACAAACTTTTTAGACACTCACAATGCCTGGAGCCTTGACGATAAAATAGAAAGAGTTTTACAACAATTTCAACTCAAAGAGTATGAGAATCGTCTTGTTACTATGCTTAGTGGTGGAGAACAAAGAAGAGTGACTCTTGCAGGTCTTATCCTGAAAAAACCAGATATTTTACTACTAGATGAGCCTACCAATCATCTTGATGTCTATATGGTTGAGTTTCTCGAAGAGATGCTTTTAAAAGAGAAATTTACTCTTGTCTTTATCTCTCATGATAGATACTTCATAGATAGAATTGCAACAAAAACTGTTGAAATAGATAATTGTAAACTACGAACATTTCAAGGTGGCTATGAAGATTACTTAAATGCAAAAGAGGCTCTCATGATGAGTCTTGCAAAAACTCACGATACACTTCTTAAACATCTAAAAAGTGAAGAAGAGTGGCTTAGGCGTGGTGTAAAAGCCAGATTAAAACGTAATGAAGGAAGAAAACAAAGAGTATTTGAACTACGTGAAAATGCGAAAAAGAACCCATCTTTGATACACAAAATGAAACTAGAACTTGAACGAGAACAGAAAAATTTCAATCAAGACAAATCAATAAATAGACAAAAAATGCTCTTTGAGATGTATGATATACATAAGAAACTTGGAAACAAAGAATTAATAACATCATTTTCAGGACGAGTTTTACAAAATGATAGAATTGCGATAGTTGGTAAAAATGGTGCAGGTAAGTCAACTTTACTCAAAATATTCCTTGAAGAACTCAAAGTTGATAATGGCTCGTTTAAAAAAGGAGAATTCAAAGTTGGTTACTTTGACCAACAGAGAACTTCATTAGATGAAAGCAAAAATATAACTCAAATTTTCTGTCCAAATGGAGGAGATAGAGTAGACGTTCGTGGACGAAGCATGCACGTCTTTGGCTACTTAAAAAACTTTTTATTTCCAAAAGAGTACCTAAATAAAAGAGTAGAACTTCTTAGCGGTGGAGAAAAAAACAGGGTAGCACTTGCCCTACTTTTCACTAAAGAGATAGATTGTCTTATCTTAGATGAACCTACCAATGACTTAGACATTCCTACCATAAATATACTTGAAGAGTATATACAGAGTTTTCAAGGTGCCGTTGTTTTTGTAAGTCATGATAGATACTTTGTAGATAAGATTGCTAAAAAACTCTATATTTTTAAAGGTGACGGAAAAATAGAGGAGAGTCATCAGAGCTATAGTCAATATTTATCAATAGAAAAAGAGATAAAAGAGCTTGACAACTTTGAATGTAAAGAGGAAAAAACAAAAGTTTCTGTTACAACAAACAGAACTTTAAAACTTAGCTATAAAGAAAAAAAAGATTATGAAACTTTGCCATTGGAAATAGAAAAACTAGAAGATGAAATAGAAGAGTTTCAAAAATGTCTTCAAAATCCAGAGTGTTATCAAAAAACTGGACTTGCTGAGATTAGTAAGCAACTCGAACTTAAAGAGGCTGAGTTAGAGCCTCTTATAGAAAATTTTCTTGAGCTTGAAGAGAAAGTAGAACTTATCTCTACGCTTTAAAAGATGAAAGAGTACTATCTAAATCATCTGCTATATTTGTCATATCTTCTGAGATTTTAGCTAACTCTTCTGCTATCTTTTCATTATCAGATGAAGAATTTATAGTTTGATTCATCTGCTCCATCATATTTTTTGTAAGATGAGAAATCTCAACAACTTTTCTTGAAGCTTCTTTTGAGATTTCTATAGTTCCTGCTGTCTTATTTTTAGTTTTTTCAGCTTCTTCTCTAACCTCTTCTGCACTACTAGAAACATCTCTCATAGCAATTGCATTTGTTTCCATAGAACTACTTAACTGAGTAACACCTTGTACAATAACATTTATAGTTGCATCTATTTCTGATAGTGATTTTTGAGTGCGTTCTGCTAGTTTCCTAACTTCATCAGCAACAACTGCAAACCCACGTCCATGTTCACCTGCACGAGCAGCTTCAATAGCAGCATTTAAAGCTAAAAGATTAGTCTGATCAGCTATATCTTTGATCATCTCTAATACACCTTTTATCTGCTCGGTTTGAGTTACTACCGAGCTTATTTGACCTGCCATCTCTTGTTCACTTTGGCTGGAATATAATATCTTTTCGACTACAATATTAAGCGAGTTGCTCATGTTTTCTAGTATTTTAAATGATGCCATATTGTCTTCAGCTGTATTTATAGATAACTCTTCAGTAATATCTAGGTTCAATTTTACATCTTGCATAATATTAAAAGTCTCATTTACACTATTGATCTGCTTTTTAGCACTATTGGAGATCTCTTCAACATTGATATTCAATCTATCATCTGTAGATTTTACACCATGTGCTGACTCCTTTGAAGATATTACAAGAGATTGTATTTTTTCTATAAATCTATTGATAAATTCACCAACTTCACCAATCTCATCTTTACTAGTTACTATAACTCGTGCGGTTAAGTCACCCTCTCCATCAGCCAAGTCTTCAACTCTATCTTTTAGAGTCTTTATAGGGTCACCTACAACTTTTTTAAGAACCAACATAACTATCAATGATGTTAAAGCTAATGAAATCATAAAAATCATAAAAAACTTATAACTACTACTCTCAATGGTGTTATCTATCTCTTCAAATGAGTACGTCATATCCATAACACCTAAAACATCTTTCTCTTTGTTCATAGCATGACACATCAAACACTCTTTGGTTGCTATCAATGGTCTAAGAAGTCTTAATCTATGCCCTTTATCATCGTCTAGTGTTATAGCTTTTATTTTTGGATTTTTAAGTAGATTTATGATAAGTTGTTCACTACTTGGTTTTGCATTCATACCAAACGTATCTATAACTGCTTGTGATTTATGAATTTTCAATTCTACTATACCATCCATAGCTCCAGCATCATCAAGTGATTTTTTTATCATAGCAGGATCGCCAAGATTCATGGCAGCCCTTACTGTTTGGAAAACTGACTGACTAAAAGTATTTAAACTTCTCTCACTCTGTTGCATAGATGACTTTTGAAATTCATTTACAATAATAAACTGAAGGATAATAAAACTTACAAGTAAAACAGGAATTAAAGTAAAAGCAATTTTTAACCCAATACTTTTTTTTATCATCATATAGCCTTTTTTATATTTAGTGCCTGAATAAGACTCATATCATCCATCATCTCATAAAGTTCTTCATTTGATATATAAAGTGTTATAGGAATTTTATCTTTTTTTATAAATTTTATAAGAAAACCTATGACAGAAGATGTGACAATAAAAGAGTCTTTTATATGAATCTCAATTGTTTTATCCATATTGGCATTCCAAGCATCTTCAATTGCGGTTTTAATTAAATCGTTATCAGCGAGACTTTTTATGTTCTCTTCAATCATGATTGTTGTGTTATGTACATTATTTAGTGTAGTTAATTTCATACTTTGCCCTTAGTAAGTAAATTAAGATAGCACATTATTATCACATATACTATCTTAAATTCCTATGACACATATAAATTTTAGTGTAAAAAGTGTCTAGTTCCTGTAAAATATAGTGCTATTCCATGCTCATTTGCAGCATCTATAACTTCGTCATCTCTTATACTTCCACCTGGTTCTATGATAGATTTTACTCCAGCCACAGCTGCTGTATCAATAGAATCACGAAATGGAAAAAATGCCTCACTAGCCATAGAACAACCTTCTAAGTCTATTCCCATGTCTTCTGCTTTTCTTAAAGCCGATTTTGCAGCATCAACACGGCTAGTCATACCCATACCGATTGCAACCATAACAGAGTCTTTCACATAGACAACACAGTTTGATTTTGTAAGAGCAGCTACTTTTACAGCAATTTCAAGATCACTCATTTCTTGAGTTGTTGCAACTCTTGTAGTCTTACATGTAGAACTACTTACTTCGTCATCTTCTACTTTATCGCTATTTTGATATACAAAGCCACCATCAACATGCTTGAAGTCATACTCATCATCATTTAGCACTAGGTATTTACTCTGCTGAGTAAAGATTTTAATTCTTTTCTTTTTCTCAAATACTGCCAATGCTTCTTCATCAACATTTGCAGCAATAATTACTTCTACAAAAATCTCATTTATCTTTGTTGCAAGTTCAACATCTAAAGTACCATTTATTGCCACAACACCACCAAAAGCTGAAACTGGGTCACATTTTAGTGCTTTTTCATAAGAATCTAAAACGTTTTCACCCATAGCAAAACCACAAGGATTAGCATGTTTTATGATAGAAACTGCAGGAGCTTCACCAAATGAAGCTGCTATTTTTATAGCTCCATTTATGTCGTTCATGTTATTAAAACTTGCTTCACCTTTTAAAGTTTTAAAGTTATTTGTAAAAAAGTAATCAAACTCATACAAAGCACCTTGTTGGTGTGGGTTTTCTCCATAACGAGTATCGAAAGCTTTCTCTCCAACGATAAACTGCTTTTGACCAAAACCACCATTAAATCTCTTGTTCATATAATTTGCTATCATGCTATCATACGCAGCTGTATGCTCATAAGCTTTTATCATCAAATTACGTCTAAACTCTACTGTGTTTTTATCAGTTTTAAGAGCATCTATAACTTCATCAAAGTCAGTAACGTCAGTAACAATAACAACAGAGTTAAAGTTCTTTGCAGCACTTCTTACCATTGCAGGTCCACCAATGTCAATGTTTTCAATAATCTCATCAAAATCATCAGTTTTGGCAATAGTCTCTTTAAAAGGATAAAGATTTACACAAACTAAGTCAATTCCTTCAACACCAAGTTCTTTAGCTTGAGATATATGAGACTCTTTATCACGACGGTACAAAATTCCACCATGCACATATGGGTTCAGAGTCTTAACACGCCCTTCAAAACACTCTGGGAACTTAGTAACTTCGTCTATTTCTATAGCTTTTATACCACTTTGACTAAGAAGTTTAAAAGTACCTCCTGTAGAGATAATCTCATAACCTAAAGATTCTAAATCCTTAGCAAACTCTACAACACCTGTCTTATCACTAACGCTGATTAATGCTCTCACTTTTTACCCTTACATGTAGATATATATTTTCGCGATTATACTAAACTTTTCTTTACAAACTTATTATAACTATCTCCTTTAGCTTGAAATACATTCCAAACTAAATTCCTTTCACTAAAGCTTTAGTTAGCACTAAGAGAGATTCTTTTTTAGAATCTCATAAGCCTCATTTATCTCTTGTAATCTTTTAGTGGCTTCATCTATGATGCTTTGCTCTTTTCCCTGCCCCATCAAGATGTCTGGGTGATTTTGACGTACAAGCTTTCTATACTCTTTTTTTACAGTTGTAAAATCTACACCTTTTTGTAAACCTAAAGTTTCATAAGCTTTTTCTAAATTCATACTTTTTTGTGCTTCTCTATTTGCATAAAACTGCTCAAAACGGCTTATTAAAGCTTTAAAATCATTTTGCTTTATTTCCAAAGTATTCGCTATATCTTCACATATCATAAACTCAGCTTTTGCAAAGTCTCCATCTATAAAAGCAAGATTTAGAAGATACTCCATAACCCCAAGACGCTTACGATAATCCCTACTTGTAAGCTTTAGATACTTTTTAGAGACTACAATAGTGTTGTCAAAACTTTGCATCTCTTTTTTGTATATAGTTTTTAGCTCTTCTCTTATCTCTTCAGGGTTCTCAAAAACTTTTGATATATCTGTAAAAGTATGCCCGAGAAGTTCAGCTTCAAGCTCGCTTATTTTTCCATCTGCTTTAGCAACTTTTGCCATGAGTGCAACTAAAAGTCCAGCTTCATGCTCTGCTAAATCACCTCTTAGTTTCTGTTTTTGGTTTACATGTATGTGTTGATAATCTGCTGTTTTATAGCCACGTGTAAGCATATAAAATAAAAAACCAAC
>CAZHBU010000059.1:6023-11466 GCA_964530865.1 uncultured Sulfurospirillum sp. | reverse complement strand
AAGAGAGCTTATCATTGGTGATAGACAAACTGGTAAAACTACAGTTGCAATCGATACAATCATTAACCAAAAAGGTCAAGATGTTGTATGTATTTATGTTGCGATTGGTCAAAAACAATCAACTGTTGCTCAAGTTGTTAAAAAACTTGAAGAGCATGGAGCGATGGAATATACTATCATCGTGAGTGCTGGTGCTTCTGATTCAGCTGCACTTCAATACCTAGCACCTTACGCTGGTGTTGCAATGGGTGAGTATTTTAGAGATAACTCTCGTCATGGTCTTATAGTTTATGATGATCTTTCTAAGCACGCTGTTGCATATCGTGAAATGTCACTTATTCTTCGTCGTCCTCCAGGTCGTGAAGCATATCCTGGCGATGTTTTTTATCTTCACTCAAGATTACTAGAACGTGCTGCAAAAGTAAATGATGAGTTAGGTGCTGGCTCACTTACTGCTCTTCCTATTATTGAGACACAAGCTGGTGACGTTTCGGCGTATATCCCAACAAATGTCATCTCAATTACAGATGGTCAGATATTCTTAGAGTCAGATCTATTTAACTCGGGTATTCGTCCAGCTATTAACGTTGGTCTTTCAGTAAGCCGTGTTGGTGGAGCTGCTCAGATTAAAGCTACTAAACAAGTAGCAGGAACTCTTAGACTTGACCTTGCGCAGTATCGTGAACTTCAAGCATTTGCACAATTTGCAAGTGATCTTGATGAGTCAAGTAGAAAACAGCTAGAGCGTGGTGAAAGAATGGTTGAAATTCTTAAACAAGCTCAGTATTCTCCACTTCCTGTTGAAAAACAAGTTGCTATAATTTATGCTGGAGCAAGAGGTTTCCTTGATGATATTGAAGTTAGCGAAGTAACTCGTTTTGAAGCTGAGCTATATCCATTTATAGAAGCTAAATACCCTGAAATTCTTGAACAAATCAGAAGTAAAGGTAAGTTAGATAAAGAGGTTGAAGACCTTTTGGCAAAAGCATTGAATGAGTTTAAAGCAACGTTCGCAGTAAAGTAAGGATAGACAATGTCAAACCTTAAAGAGATAAAAAGAAAAATCAAGAGTGTTGAAAACACAAGAAAAACAACAAAGGCTATGAAGCTTGTTTCAACTGCAAAGTTGAACCGTGCTAAATTGGCTGCTCAACAATCAAGAGTTTATGCAGATAAAATTAATGAGGTTTTATCTGAGATAGCTTATAAAATCAATCAGTATAAGATTGGTGGAATTGAGAGTCGTTTTTTTGAAGAGATAAACGCTCCTGAAAAAGTAGATATTGTTTTTGTTACAGCCGATAAAGGTTTGTGTGGCGGTTTTAATATTCAAACTATTAAAGAAGTTAGCAAACTTTTGGAAGAGTACCAAGAGAAAAAAGTTAAAGTACGTCTAAGAGGTGTTGGAAAAAAAGGTATAGCCTTTTTTAAATTTCAAGATATTGAACTTCATTCTGAGTATGCAGGAGTTAGTTCAGCACCAACTTATGAAAAGGCACAAGAGATTATAGGTGAAGCAGTAGAAGACTTTAAAAACGGAGTAACTGATAAAGTTATTTTAGTTCACAATGGTTACCTAAACATGATAGCGCAAGAGTTAAAGGTAAATCATGTTGTTCCTGTAGATGTTCCTAGCGACTATGAATCTGATTCAAAATCACTTATGGAGCTTGAGCCAGAAGAAGATGAGACAATCTTAGAGTCTTTAATGAAAAAATATTTTGAGTACAATATGTACTACTCACTTATTGATTCGTTGGCTGCAGAACATAGCGCAAGAATGCAAGCTATGGAAAATGCAACTAAGAATGCAACTGAGAGAGTAGATATGTTAACTCTAGCTTATAACAAAGCTAGACAAGAGAGTATCACTACTGAATTGATTGAAATCATCAGTGGTGTTGAATCAATGAAATAGATAAGGGAGAATTTTTTATGAATGGAATAATCAGTCAGATTATGGGTCCAGTTGTCGATGTTGATTTTGACGGCTACCTTCCAGAGATAAATGAAGCTATTGAAGTTAATTATGAGGTTGAGGGTGTAGCGACTAAGCTAGTTCTTGAAGTTGCAGCTCATCTTGGAGATGATCGTGTAAGAACGATTGCAATGGACATGAGTGAAGGTCTAACTCGTGGTGTTACAGCAGTAGCACAAGGTGGACCAATCAAAGTTCCAGTAGGAAAAGAAGTTCTAGGTAGAATCTTTAATGTTATTGGTGATGTTATTGATGAGGGAGAGAGTGTAACACCAACTGATACTTGGTCAATTCACAGAGATCCACCAGCATTTGATGAGCAGAGTACAAAAAGTGAAATTTTTGAAACTGGTATCAAAGTTGTTGATCTACTTGCTCCTTATGCAAAAGGTGGTAAAGTAGGACTATTTGGTGGTGCTGGTGTTGGTAAAACAGTTATTATTATGGAGCTTATCCATAACGTTGCATTTAAGCATAGTGGCTACTCTGTATTTGCGGGCGTTGGAGAGAGAACTCGTGAGGGAAATGATCTTTATCACGAGATGAAAGACTCTAACGTATTGGACAAAGTAGCACTGTGCTACGGTCAAATGAGTGAGCCTCCAGGAGCACGTAACCGTATCGCGCTTACTGGTCTTACTATGGCTGAGTACTTTAGAGATGAGATGGGACTTGACGTTCTTATGTTTATCGATAATATATTTAGATTTTCTCAAAGTGGTGCAGAGATGTCAGCACTTCTTGGACGTATTCCTTCAGCAGTTGGTTACCAACCAACACTTGCAAGTGAAATGGGACAATTCCAAGAGAGAATTACATCAACTAAAAAAGGTTCAATTACTTCTGTTCAAGCAGTATATGTTCCTGCGGATGACTTGACAGATCCTGCTCCTGCAGCAGTTTTCTCTCACCTAGATGCTACAACAGTTCTTAACCGTTCTATTGCAGAAAAAGGTATTTATCCAGCGGTTGATCCACTTGATTCGTCTTCTCGTATGCTTGATCCTCAGATTATTGGTAATGATCACTATACTGTTGCTCGTGATGTACAAGCTGTTCTTCAGAAGTATAAAGATCTTCAAGATATTATTGCAATTCTTGGTATGGATGAGCTTAGTGAAGAAGATAAAGTTGTAGTTGATAGAGCTAGAAAAATAGAAAGATTCCTTTCTCAGCCATTCTTCGTTGCGGAAGTATTTACAGGAAGTCCTGGAAAATATGTAAGTTTAGAAGAGTCAATTGCAGGTTTTAAAGGTATCCTTGAAGGTAAGTATGATGATCTTCCTGAAGCAGCATTTTATATGGCTGGTGGAATCGAAGAAGTTATAGAAAAAGCAGAAAAACTTAAAAGTTAATTTGAGTAATAAAATAGAAAAATAAAATAAACTCTCTGCAAAGCAGTAGCTTCAGTGAGAGGAATTTAACTTGGGCTTTGCTCAAGTTAAAGGAGAAATAAAATGGATATGTTAAAATTAGAAATTGTAACTCCAGAGGGTCAAATCTTTTCAGATGATGTAAAAGATGTGACTCTTCCTGGTAGTGAAGGTGAGTTTGGAGTATATCCAGGTCACGCTTCACTAGTCTCTTTACTTCAAGCTGGTGTAATTGACATCGAGTTAGCTGATGGAAAACACGAGATTGTTGCTATTAACTGGGGACATGCAAAAGTAGATGAAAACTCTGTAACTGTACTAGCCGATGGTGCTGTTGCAATTGGTGGTAGTAGCGAAGGTGCAATTGCAACATCTTTAGAGAGCGCTAAAAAGCTTATAGAAAGTATGAGTGATTCAGACGTAGCAATTGCAACGGCAACTGCTAAGATAGAGTCTATAGCAAGAGCAGGGAGATAAGTTTAACAGATGGAAGGTATAGATATACTCTTAAACTACCTCAGTAGAAGTAGTTTTATAACTTATTTTGTACTTGGATGGTTATCAATATATATTATTGTGACTTTCGGAGTATTGTTTAGTAGGTATTTTTACCTTTCTTCTTGGCTTGAGCGTGAAAAAATCTCATTAGAGTCTATGCTTATGGGTTCTAAAGTTGTTAGAGATGATTCTATATTGAAAAAATGCTCTACTCATTCACAGACTAATGAAAAATTGTTAAATGTTTGCAAAAGCGTAGCAGAAAAAAATGCCACACAAGGCTTGTGGGTGCTCTCGATGATAGCATCTACATCTCCTTTTATAGGTCTTTTTGGAACAGTTGTTTCAATTTTAGAAACATTTAGTGGATTAGGACAAGGTGAAGGTGGTGCGTCGCTTAGTGTCATAGCACCTGCTATTAGTGAAGCTTTGATTGCAACTGCAGCTGGTATATTTGTTGCAATTCCAGCATATAGTGCAAATCTTTTTATAAAAAGAAAAGCTTATGAAGTAGTTACTTACATCCATAGAGAAACAGAACTTTTACTCTCTATGATGGAAAAAGAGGATGAAGATGTATGATTGGGATGAGACTCCTGATCTAAACATAACACCATTAGTTGATATAATGCTAGTTTTGTTAGCCATACTTATGGTAACAACTCCTGCAGTGGTTTATGAAGAAAAAATTACCCTTCCTAATGGAACAAAATCAAGTATTGTACAGAAAGTTCCAGAGATAGAACTTCGTATAACAAAAGATAGAAAAGTATATTATAAAAGAGATAGCTTTTCTATAAATGAATTTCCAGATAATTTTGTTTTGATAAGCCAAAAATTTTCTTTAGATAAAACTGTTGTCTACATAAAAGCAGATGAGACACTTCAGTATAAAGATGTAATGTTTGTACTAAAAAGTGTAAAAGAAGCAGGGTTTACAAAAGTTTCGTTAGAAACCAACGGATAGTAAGTGCCTAGTTCTTCAACTTCTACTGCAGTAGGATGGACACTTTCTTTTATCATATATTTTATAATTCTTGCAGTCGGCATATATATGCTGCAATCACACAACACAAAAACCATCAAATATACTGCTAGTAAAAAAAATCTTCTTAATGTTACTCTTGTAGAAAGAAAAGATAAAAAGATAGTTAAGAAGAAGAAAAAACAGAAAATTGTAAAGAAAAAAACAACAGTTAATAAACCAAAAATAGTAGCAAAGAAGAAGACTGTAAGAGCAAAACCTGCAGAAAAAAAACTTGATTTTAAAAAGCTTTTTGGAAATATCAATTTGGATAAATTACCAAAAGAGAGCCCAAAAAGAGAGAAAAAAGTTAGAAAAAAAATTGTTCAAAAAGAAGTAGAAGAGGTAGTAAAAGTAAATAAAGCAAAAAAGATTACAAAAACTTTAGAGTTTGAACAACAAGAGAGTTTAATAATTACTCAAAATAGTGGCATTTATGATGAGTTTATAGGTAAAGTACAAGATTTATTATATTTAAAATGGGAAGAAACTGTTGGTGGATTCCCAGGAGTTAAGGCAACCGTTATTATAGGTATAGATAAGTTTGGAAATTTTAGTTATAAAATAGAT
>CAZHBU010000059.1:1259-5923 GCA_964530865.1 uncultured Sulfurospirillum sp. | reverse complement strand
TAGTGAAAAAGTATATAAGATTTCAAAAAAGAATAGATATCCTTTTTTAGCTCATAAAATAGCAGTTGAACTCAATAATAAGATAGGTGCTCCAAGTATAAAATGGATGGAGCAGTTTGTTATTTTTGCAAAGTATACTGATAGTAAAAAAAGTGAAATAGTTATTTCTGATTATACTTTGAGTTTTCAAAAAGTTATTGTAAAAGGTGGATTAAATATATTTCCAAAGTGGGCAAATAAGGCTCAAAATGCTTTTTACTATACTTCTTACAATGGAGCTATGCCAACTCTATATAAAGTGGATGTTAGAAGTGGGAAAAGAGATAGAATACTTTCTAGTCAAGGTATGCTAGTATGTTCTGATGTTTCTCGAGATGAGACTAAGCTTCTTGTTACTATGGCACCTAATGATCAGGCAGATATCTATATGTATGATATAAACACAAAAGAGCTAGAAAAAGTGACTTCATATAGTGGTATTGATGTAAATGGTGGTTTTATTGATGATGATAAGCGTGTTGTTTTTGTTTCTGATAGATTAGGGTACCCAAATGTGTTTGCTCAAAAAATAGGAAGTAACAGTGTTGAACAAATGGTGTATCATGGAAGAAACAATAATTCAGTTTCAGCATTTGAAAATTATATAGTTTACTCAAGTCGTGAAAAAACAAGTGAATTTGGAGCTAAAACATTTAATCTTTACTTAATTTCAACTAAAACTGATTATATACGTCAGCTAACAGCAACCGGTAAAAATTTATATCCAAGATTTGCAGATGATGCACAAACAATAATGTTCATAAAATATTATAATAACCAGAGTGCATTAGGCGTAATTCGCTTAAATGCTAATAAAAGTTACCATTTTCCACTAAAAATTGGAAAAATACAGTCTATTGATTGGTAATTTAAGAAAAAGATG
Organism: uncultured Sulfurospirillum sp.; assembly: GCA_964530865.1. Lineage (GTDB taxonomy): Bacteria > Campylobacterota > Campylobacteria > Campylobacterales > Sulfurospirillaceae > Sulfurospirillum_A. The sequence goes on along the minus strand of CAZHBU010000059.1, from coordinate 5,001 downwards.
ATAAACTAACGACAAATTAATATAAAAAAAGGGGTAGAGATGAAATTACTACTTGCAAGCTTAACTTTAGCTATGCTAATATTTACGGGATGTAGTCAAAAAAATCCAGATGTGGATATGACAGGGAAAGATGGTAAAGGTACAGAAGTAAGTGCTGATAAAAAGGCAGATGATCTTTCTGGTATGGATACATCTAATGGAACTTCAACTGAAATGGACAAAGGTGCTGCTGCAAATGCAGTTGCAGAAGCAATTGCTATATTGGAGAACAATATAAATAAAATATATTTTGATTTCGATAAATATGATATTCGTCCAGATATGGAAACTCAAATTAAATTAAATGCAAGCTTACTAAATGCAATAAATGCAAAAGATTTTTCTATTAAAGTAGAAGGAAATTGTGATGAGTGGGGTACTGATGAGTACAACTATGCATTGGGTCTTAAAAGAGCTAAAAGCGTAAAAGAGTCGCTTGTATCTTTTGGTGTTGACTCAAAACGTATTATGATAGTAAGTTTTGGTGAAAGTAATCCTGAGTGCAAAGAAAGCAATAAGGATTGTTGGAACAAGAATAGAAGAGCAGAATTTAAAATACTTCCATAGTAAAACTGCTAATGAAAAAAATTATAACTACTTGGCTAATCGTGACTTGTTCACTTTTAGCCAATGAGCCTTCGGTATATGGTGCAGGAAATCTTGATAGTGCCAATCCTTATGGTTTAACTTCAAGTGAAAAGCATATTCTCAAAAATAGCGATAAAGTAAAAGATTTAGCCCAAGGTGTAGGTAGTGTAAAAATAAAACTAAATCGTATAAATGAAAATTATGAAGGTTTACGCTCTGTAACAGAAGCATTTGGTTCTAAAATTGCTAAAATAGATCAAAAAATAAGAGTAATAGATGAGAATTCAGTAAAAAAAGATGAATCTATTGTTATTTTACAGCAAGAATTAACAGATCTAAAAACTTATGTAAATGAGAGTAGAGCACTTCAAGACGCAAACCAAGAGAAAATAAAACTAGTTCTTGGTGAATTGAGTTCGCTTATAGACTCTATTAATAACAATTATGTTTCAAAAGAGTCATTTAAAAAACTTGAGGCAAAATTACAAGCAAAAAAAGTTGCATCTGTTTCCAAAAAAAGTGGAGCAACACTTTTAAAAGAGGGAACATCTCTTTTTAACAAAAAATCTTATAGTGCAGCAAAAATACGATTTTCACAACTTATTGAGAAAAAGTATAAACCAGCACGTAGTAATTTTTACTTAGGTGAGATAGCATATTTTCAAAAGTCATATTCAGCAGCAATAGAGCATTATAAAAAGAGTATTTCTCTTTATGATAAAGCTGATTATATGCCAGCACTTCTCTACCATACTGGTATATCTTTTAGTAAGTTGAAAAAGAGTACTCAAGCAACACAATTCTTTGATGCTCTTAAACAAGGATACCCTGACTCTAAAGAAGCTAAATCTCTCAACTAAGATTTCATAAATCACCATTATGGTATAATCCTTAGTTTTAAAAAACAAGGAGAAAATTTATGGCAATAAATGACAACCAAGTCGTTTCAATCAGTTATGAATTGAAAGACGTTGCTAGTGGTGAAGTGATAGATAGTAATCTTGAAGCTGCTCCATTAACATTTATCGTAGGAAAAGGTCAAATAATACCAGGCCTAGAGAATGAGCTAAAAAGCTTATCGCAAGGGGATAGTGCAGATATAGAAGTAGCTGCAAAAGATGGTTATGGTGAGTATGATGAATCAGCAGTTCAATCTCTTCCAAAAGAGCAATTTGCTGGATTAGAGATGACTGAAGGTATGACTCTTTATGGTCAAGGTGAAGATGGTGGAACAGTTCAAGTTGTTGTTAAAAGTTTTAACGAAGAGACTGTTAATGTAGATTTCAATCATCCATTAGCTGGAAAAGACCTTCTTTTTGCTATTAGTATAACAGAAGTTCGTGAAGCTACAAGCGAAGAGTTACTAAACGGATTCGTTGGTGCTCCTGCAAGCAGTGGCGGTTGTGGATGCTCAGAAGGTGACAGTTGTCACACTACAGAAGAAAAAGAAGCAAAAGCAGACGATCACGAATGTTGTGGTGGTACGGGTGGCTGTGGATCACACTAGTTACATAGCTAATTCAAGAGCCTCTTTGGAGGCTCTTAAATCAGCAAATCTACTAAAAAGCCTCAATATAAATGCTATTATTGTTGGAGAGGCAGGAACAGGAAAAGAGATTTTAGCAAAGTTCATACTTCCTCAAGCACAAGTTGTTGATGGAAATTCTTTAGTAGAAGTTTTATCTTTTATAAGTGCAAATGACTTAATTATCATCAAAAATTTTGATAAAATATCCAATTTTCAGACACTTAAAAATGCAATAGATGAACATAAAACCAGAGTTATAGCGACCTCAAGAACTGAGCTATTAGATAAAATAAGTAGTGAGTTTTTTAGTTTGAAGATAACTATACCACCTTTAATTGAACGGCAAGAGGATATAGAGCCACTTGTTAAGAAGTTTTTTGAAGAGGTATCGACTATATTTGGAAAAAATAGTAGTGATGATATATCTTTAAAAAATTTAAACCCTGACCTTTCTAAAAATTGTTACTCTTTACGAAAATCTGTTTACATAAAGTATCTTATAAATTCACTTGGTGAAGAAGATGTTATGCAGGTTATGGAAGAGTTTCTTTCCAAGAAGCTTGGTGGGAGAAATGACTATAGAGATCAACTCTATCTTTTTGATGTTCCTATGCTTAGAGCTGGATTTAAAAAATTTAATTCACAACTCAATATGAGCGAAAAATTTGGACTCAATAGAAATACACTTAGAAAAAAGATAAATGACTATAAAGACAGTTATAAATTACAATAAAGGTAAAAAATGAGCAATAATATATTTATATTTCCAGGACAAGGAAGTCAAAAAATTGGCATGGGAAAAGATTTTTATGATAATGATGCACTAGCACGTGAGATGATTGAAAAAGCAAGTGAAAGATTGGATTTAGATTTTACAAATTTACTGTTTAAAGAAAACGATAAGCTTGAACTTACAGAGTTTACTCAGCCAGCAATTTTACTTGTGAGTTCTATTGCTCATGCACTTTTTACTAAAGAGTATAAGGTAACACCTATTATGGCAATGGGACACTCTCTTGGCGAGTTCTCGGCTCTAAGTGCTGTTGGTGCTATAGACTATCTTGATGCAGTTGAGTTAGTACATAAACGTGGGCTTTTTATGAAAGAGGCATGTGCCAATATAAATGCTGGTATGATGGCTTTGATTGGTCTTAGTGATGATAAGGTAGAAGAGATTATATCTGCCCAATCAGATAAACAAGTATGGCCTGCAAACTATAACTGTGATGGACAGCTTGTAGTTGCTGGTGATAAAGATGACTTAGCTTCAATGGAGTCTATTTTTAAAGAGGCAGGTGCAAAAAGAGCTTTGTTGCTTAACATGTCTGTTGCTTCTCACTGTCCACTTTTAAAGAGTGCTATTGCTCCTCTTGAAGAGTATTTAACAAAGTATCTAAAAGATGACTTTTTAGCACCAGTTGTCTCGAATGTGACAGCAGGTTTATATAGTAGTAAAAAAGAGGCCTTAGATGTACTCTCACGACAGCTAATTAGTCCTGTGAAGTATAAGCAATCAGTTGTTAACGTTGAAACAAAAGCAGACAGATTTATAGAGTTTGGTGCAACTGTATTAAAAGGGCTTAACAA
>CAZHBU010000059.1:0-1159 GCA_964530865.1 uncultured Sulfurospirillum sp. | reverse complement strand
ATAGTTTTTGGTTGTGTACTCAAAATTGAACACAAAATCCACAATAGTGCAGTTTATTGTAGTGGTGGAAAAGTTTTGCACGTTCATCATAAAAATATACTTCCTAACTATGGACTCTTTCAAGAGGCTCGTTTCTTTTTTGAAGGTGATGTGATGGATAGTTTTGAAACAAGCTTTGGCGAAGTAATGATGGTTGTTTGTGAAGAGATGTTTAGTGCAAAAGTGATAGAAAAAATAGCATCAACAAAACCACAACTTCTTATAGTCTTAGCAAATTCACCTGCTCGTGGTTTTGAAGATGATAAACTTCTTATAGAGCATCAGTGGAATTCACTTTTAACTACAAGTGCAATTCTTTCAGGTGCAAATGTAGTTTTTGTAAACCGTGTAGGTTTTGAAGATGGACTTGGTTTTTGGGGTGGCAGTCGTCATATAAACCCAAAAGGTGAAGTAGTGAAAAAAGCAGAACTTTTTGAAAAAGAGTTCTTACATGTAGATATAGATAAACATATATCTAAAACACAAAAATATTTATTGAGGATAAAATAATGAAACTAGCAATTATGGGTGCAATGCCCGAAGAAGTAGAACCACTTTTAGAATTTTTTGGAAAATACGAAACTGTAAACTATGCAAATAATAACTACTATGTTGTGAACTATAAAGGCAATGAAATAGTTATAGCTTACAGTAAAATTGGAAAAGTAAACTCAACAATAACTGCTAGCACTATGATACAAAAATTTGGTTGTGAAAAAGTACTTTTTAGTGGTGTTGCAGGTGCTGTTTGTGACTCTTTGAAAGTAGGGGATTTAGTTGTTGCTACAAAATTGGCTCAACATGATTTAGATATATCTGCTTTTGGGCATCCTTATGGGTATGTGCCAGAAGGAGCAGTATTTGAAGAGGCTGACGCTAAGCTTATAGAGATTGCAAAAGAAGTTGCACGTGAAAAAAGCATAGATTTAAAAGATGGAATTATTGTAACTGGTGACCAATTTGTCTGCGATGTAGAGCGAAAAAACTGGATTGCTAAAACTTTTGATGCAAGTGCCTTAGAGATGGAAGGTGCTTCAGTTGCTGTTACATGTAACGCTTTAGGAGTTCCATTTTTTATACTTCGTGCTATAAGTGATGCAGCAGATATGGATGCAAGTTT
>CAZHBU010000058.1:2220-11749 GCA_964530865.1 uncultured Sulfurospirillum sp. | reverse complement strand
TTTATTTTGTTGTCCACCCCAGCCTTTTAGAGTTTCTGTGTGCAGTATATTCAAGCTTATCCTTTAACGTACTTCCAAAATGTGTATTGTGCATAAAGTTTAGCTATAACAAATCCATGCCATCCCTCTAAAAAACCGAGTCTGAGAAAGTAGATTTTAAAAAATGTCCAATGTGGACTAAAAATGGCTTTTAAAATTCTATTTTTTTTGTTTAGACTAGAGTATCTGTTCTGTTTAGCAATAAACTCTTCTATATTTTCATAAGCAAAATGCAACATATGATTTTTTAGTATATCAGTTTTCTCTTTAGTTTCTACTTTTTCATGTACCTTATCTTGACTAAATTTTGCAAAATTTTTATCAAATAATCTTAAAGTTGCATCTGGGTAAAGACCACAATGCTTTATAGCTTTTCCAAAAAAATAGTTTAGTCTAGGTACAAAATATGCTTTACATGTAAAGTCCATATTTAGAATTTCATCTTTAAGAGCATCTGTTATGATTTCATCGCTATCAAGAACAAAAATCCACTCATTTGAACAAACTTCTACGCCTGCTTGTTTTTGCTTTCCAAATCCAAGCCACTTTTGATGAACTATGTTTGTGTTTTTAAAAGTATTTGCTATATCAAGTGTGTTATCGGTTGAGCCAGAGTCTACAATGAGTACTTCATTTGCAAATCTGCAAGAGTTTAGAACTTTGCTTAGATGTTTTTGTGAGTTAAAAGTTAGTATTACAATAGATAGTTTTAACATGATTTATAAAAACTTATTTGTATATTTTTTTATACCTAGTATAAAAATTGTATCATTTTTTTCATCTATTTTGTAAACTATCACATAACCTTTAAAAATCAAGTCACGTATGTTTGTATCTTCAAAATAGATAGACTCTCTACATTTATATGGCATAAAAATTAAATCTTCAATTTTTTTTACAAGGTCATCTTTAAATTTTTTTGCCCTTGTTTTACTATCTTGAGCTATGTAGAAAAAAATATTTTTTAATTCATCATTAAATTTTGTTCTTTTGAGAATTTGCAATGTTATATGCTTTCTATGTAGTTATCTAGACTATCTAGTCCTTCATTAAACGGAACTAATGTTTCATTTTTCATCTCTTCTAAAGACTGTTCAAAATAAGTTTTGTTTTGATTGTACTCTTCTGAGGTAGTATAATTGTTTTGTTGAATGACTTTATACTTTGATATAACATCTGATTTAAGGTTTTCAATAATATTTAAAACGATATCTACTTTAGAGTCTTCTACTTCAAGTTTTATAGTTTGCATGAGTACCTCATTTTTATTATATTATAGCAAAAAATCACTTATATAGTTCCTCATATTGGTTTTTCCATCTTCTGTGTAGCCAAAACCACTCATCTGGTTTTTTGCGTATTATCTGTTCTGTTATATTTGCCTGAGCTTGTACACTCTTTTTTATATCTTCTTCGCTATCGTCAGTTTTTAGTGTTATAATCGGCTCATAGAAAGTTATGTCATAGTTTATGTAGTCATTAGTTGTTATGTAAGCTGGTACTATTGGCGTGCCAGTTTTTCTTGCAATCAGAGCAGCTGAGGGAGTATGGCGTGCAAGTTTCCCAAAAAAGTCTATGAGAATCCCCTCTTTTTTTCTTGTGTTTTGATCTACTAAAAGACCTATGTTTTCACCATTTTTAAGAGCTTTAAAAAGCCCCCTTATAGCTCCTGATTTTTCAAGCATATGTACATTAAACTGGTTTCTATTTTTCTTCAGTACTTCATTCATCTTCTCAGAGTCCAAGTTTCTTCCAACTCCCCAAAGCTTACCGAACGTAGCTCCCATACAAAGTGGTAAAAGTTCCCAGTTTCCATAGTGAGCAGTCAAAAAGATGACACCTTTTCCTTCTTGTTTTACATCTGTGTAGAAGTGTTCGTTGTGTATGGTTACCTTTGAAAGTAGCCTCTCTTTAGATGTCCCTTGGTTTTCCACAAAATCTCGCATGTTGTAAAGTAAATTTTTATAGCATTTTTTAGTGATTCTTCTTTTTTCTTCTTCATTAATCTTATCTTCATAAGCTAAATCAAGATTTACTCTAGCTATTTTTCTGTGTCGAGCATCGATTTTGTAAGCTAATAATGCAAAAAAACTGAGTATACCATCTGTAATGAATCTAGGAGTATATTTTACTATGATAACAAATAGTTTAAAGAAAAATAGGTAAATGTAGTCTAGCATTTTAAAAGTTCCTTCGCTAAAGTAGCAATTTTTTTTGATGCTATATTTTTGATGCAAAAATCATTTTTGTCTAAAGCATTTGCATCTATATTTTTTTCACAATCTATTGTTAGGTTTATACTTGTTGCAAGGGTGTTTCTTTGGCTTGGAGTTGGTCCAAATATAGTGATACTAGGTCGATTTAATGCCCATGCCATGTGCGTGGGCCCACTGTCTGCCCCTATGACTAAACTACTGTTTGAAATGACATTTTTTAACTCATCTAAATTTAGTTTTGGAAGTATCTTTGCATTTGTTTGAGTACAGATAAACTGAGCATTTAGTTTTTCACTTTGGCTTCCCCACACTACAAATGCCTCTACATGTAAAGCATTTATGATTTCAACAAACTTCTCTTTAGGGTAAACTTTACTCTCCCACGAGGAGCCAACTACAATGAGTAGTGTAGGTTTGAACTCTAGTTTTGAGTTGGAGTACAAAAATGCCTCTTTACTCTGTAAATCAGGCATGTTAAGCTTTAAAGCTTTACTTATTAAGGTTAGATTTCTTACTATAACATTGGTTTCATAAGGAATGGCAAATGATTTGGTATAAAACTTTGCTGCTAGGGGTTCTCTTAGAGAGTTTTTATCGAATCCAATTACATTTTTGCTTAGTATTTTTGAGACAATTGCAGACTTCATAAGCCCTTGTAGGTCAATAACTAAGTCATAATTTTTTAGTTTTTTTAGTTTTTTATACTCTTTTAAAAAGCCAAGTTTATTGTTTTTAAGTTTTACTTTATGAATAGTGTTTATATGAGGATTGTTTTCTAAAAGCTCATAAAATCTCTCCTCCACAAACCAATCTATGGTCGCATCTGGTAGATTGTTTTTGATATACTGAAGTACTACCATAGCATGAACAATATCACCAAGAGCCGAGAGCTTTACTATACCTATACGCATGAATCTATTATACATTATAATACCTAAAGAGATGATTAGCTATAATATTATTTTAATTTTCGGAGCAGAAATGAACAATATTTTTAGAGAATACGACATACGCGGTATATATAAAAAAGAGCTAAACGAACAAACAACAAAACTTATAGGGTATTTTTTAGGTTTACATGTAAAGAAAGCTGGAGGCATTGTAGCCCTTGGTTACGATGCTAGAAGTCACTCACCAATTCTTTGTGATTATCTTACTAGTGGTTTTAACAAAGCAGGTTGTAAAGTTCTAAATATGGGACTTGTGGCAACACCAGTAAACTACTTTGCAAATTATAATGAGTTTGAAGGAGTCACCCCAACTGCTTCAGTGATGATAACAGGTTCACACAACCCAAGTGAGTACAATGGGTTTAAAATCACCATAAATAAAAAGCCATTTTTTGGAGAAGATATCTACGCTTTAGGTCGTGAGATTATGGCAAATTTAGATTTGTCAATCGAAGACAATGTTACATGTAAAACAATAAATGCAAAAGATAGATACATTGAGTATTTAGTAAAAGAGTTTAAACATTTAAAAGGGTTCAATAAGAGTTTTGTGTACGACTGTGGAAATGGTGTTGCTGGGGTTGTAGCACCGCAGATTTTTGAGAGACTTGGCTTTACATGTAAAGGTCTTTTTGTTGAGCCTGATGGAGAGTTTCCAAATCACCATCCAGACCCAACTGTAGAGAAAAATTTAATAGATATAAAAAAAGAGCTAGAGGGTGAGTTTGAATACGGTTTTGCCTATGATGGCGATGCTGATAGAATTGCTTTTTTGACAAAGAAAAACAATGTCAAAGGCGACATTATGGCTATACTTTTTAGTGAAGTCATGGAAAATCCAACGGTAGTAGGTGAAGTAAAATGCTCACAAGTGATGTACGACACCATCAATGAGTACGGAAAAGCCTACATGTACAAAACAGGACATAGTAACCTAAAAGTAAAAATTGCAGAATTAAATGCAGATTTTGCAGCAGAAGTGAGTGGGCACTTGTTTTTTAATGATCGTTACTTTGGTTATGACGATGCCATCTACGCTACTCTTCGTATGATTGAGCTTATCCAAAATGGTTTACATGTAGACGAACGCATAGCTAAATTACCTCTAGTTTACTCAACAGAAGAGATAAAAGTAGAAACAACAGACAGCGAGAAGTTTAAACTTGTAGAAAATGTTAAAAAATTACTAAAAAATCCACCTAGTGATTTCCCTCACATAAAAGAAATAGTTGAAGTTGATGGAGTAAGAGTCATATTTGACGAAGGCTGGGGATTGGTTAGAGCAAGTAACACTACACCAGTTTTGGTAACTCGCTTTGAGTCTACATGTAAAGAGAAATCAATAGAGTATGAAACAAAGCTAAATGAATTGATAAAAAAGGCAAAAATATTATGAAAATACTTGTAACAGGAACCGCAGGGTTTATTGGGTATCACTTATTGAATTATCTTCTAAAAAGAGGAGATGAAGTTGTTGGGCTTGATTGTATCAATGATTATTATGATATTAATGTAAAGTATGGAAGACTAGAGCGAAGTGGAATTGAGAAGTCTGAGTTAGAGTACAATAAACTGATAACATCAAAAAAATATGATAACTACAAGTTTATACAGTTAAATCTTGAAGACAAAGAGAACCTACAAAAACTTTTTAAAAAAGAAAAGTTTGACAAAGTTTGTAACTTAGCAGCCCAAGCAGGAGTTCGTTATTCTCTTACTAATCCAGATGCTTATATACAGAGCAATATTGTGGGTTTTTTAAACATTTTAGAGTGTTGTAGGCACAACAAAATTAAACACTTAGCTTATGCGAGTAGTTCAAGTGTATATGGGCTAAACAAAGCTCAACCGTTCTCAACAAGTGACGACGTGAGCCACCCTATGAGCCTTTATGCAGCAAGTAAAAAATCTAACGAGCTTATGGCGCATACTTACTCTCACTTGTATGATATACCTACAACAGGATTACGTTTTTTTACAGTCTATGGACCTTGGGGAAGACCTGATATGGCTCTATTTTTGTTTACAAAAGCCATCTTAGAAGGCAGAAGTATAGATGTGTTTAACCATGGAAATATGCAAAGAGACTTTACTTATATTGATGACATAGTTGAAGGAGTTGTAAGAGTTTTAGACAACCCTCCAAAAGGGGTGAGCGAAGAGAAAATGAACCCATCTAACTCAACCGCACCTTATAAGGTGTATAATATAGGAAACAATAACCCAGTTAAACTTATGGATTTCATAGAGGCATTAGAAAAGAAAATTGGCAAAGTTGCACAAAAAAATATGCTACCACTTCAAGCAGGAGATGTTCCTAGTACTTATGCAGATGTGACAGACCTTATAGAAGATTTGGACTATAAACCAGAGACTTCCATTGAAGAGGGGATAGATAAGTTTGTAGATTGGTATGTAGATTTTTTTCACACAAAGAGTGATAAGCGCAAGAAAGTTTAATTATGAAAAAAATGGTAGAGATTTTTGATAGATGGAATTTAAAAAAACAGCAAATATCTTTACAAAGTAAACAAATATCTTTCAAAGAAAGGGAGATATTTTTTATCAAAATATGTCAAAATATCGGCGTAGAGACAAATGGAAAAGGCGAAGAGTTTTTAAGACCTGTTTTAGTATATAAAAAGTTTAACAATAGTATGTTTTTGGGCATACCATTAAGTACAAAGTTTAAAGAAGGAAAATTTTATTATAATTTTAAATATAAAGCAGATGTAACGAGTATCGCTGTATTGTCTCAGGTAAAAGTTTTTGATGCTAAAAGGTTGAAATATAAATCAGGAGTTATCTCTAAAGACGATTTTATAAAGTTGCATCTAAAATTACTAAAGTTAATTACCCCTCAAGAAATTGAGGGGAGTCCCGAAGGAATTAATATGAAAGAATTATATCATAAAAAGGAGATAGTAGCAAATGACAAATAAACTTTTTTTTGATGTTAAAGCAGATGTAACAGCATTTGAAGCTATACGTGAAGAGCAAAAAAGCATAGGTTACTATGCTCTTCCTGAACAAGACCTAAATTTTCTTAATAACTATAAAAAAGAGTTTGAAGAGAAAAATAGCGGTGTTGAACATCTTGTTGTTGTTGGTATTGGTGGGAGTTCACTAGGACTTAAAGCGATTTACAGAACTTTAAAAAATACAAAAGAGTTTACAAAAAAAATCCATTTTTTGGAGAGTACTGATCCAATCGCAATAAAAGCAGAACTTGAAAAAGTAGAGTTGAAAAAATCACATTTTTTTATTATAAGTAAATCAGGAACTACGATAGAGACAACAGCGATATATAAGTATATATTGGGGCTTTTAAATGAAGCCAACACTAATGAAGATTACCGATTTACTTATGTAACAGATAAGGGAAGTCTACTTGAAGAGCATGCAAAATCTAAAAAATCATTTTGTCTTTATATCCCTAAAAATGTAGGAGGAAGATTTTCCGTTCTTAGTGCCGTTGGACTCGCTCCTCTTTTTCTTATAGAGGTAGATATAAAAGCGCTTTTAGATGGTGCAAATCAAATCAAAAAAAGTTTTTTTGAAAATGGGTATATAAAAGATACTCTTCTACAAAAAGCAACTTATTATGCAAAAAATTCTATGAAGTACAACATAAATACGCTTTTTGTTTATAGCGAAAGTTTCAAGTATTTTACAGATTGGTATGTTCAGCTTTGGGGTGAAAGCTTGGGTAAAAAACAGTTAAATAGTAGCTTTAATGTAGGGCTAACTCCTGTTGGAATCATAGGTCCAAAAGATCAACATTCATTTTTGCAACTTATAGTCGATGGTCTTAGAGACAAGAGTGTAACAGTACTTAAAATCAGAAATTTTAACTACGACATACGAATACCCGATATAAATCTTAAAGAACTTGATTGCATGGACTCTATTAATAAGCTATCTTTTAACTCACTTATTAACCTTCAAGCAGACTCTATCATAGAATCTTTAGTAGACAAAGGTGATATTCCAGTCGATACGATAGAACTTGAATGCATAGATGAAGAGAATCTTGGAAAGTTTATATTTTATTATGAGCTTTTAACATCATTGGTGGCAAACTTGATAGGAGTTGATGCGTATGGGCAACCAGGAGTTGAGCAGAGCAAGATGATATTAAAAAAGAAATTGAACAATAGAGGATTACTATGAAAACAGTAAAAAAGTGCCTTTTCCCAGCGGCAGGATATGGGACTAGGTTTTTACCAGCAACTAAAGCTATGCCAAAAGAGATGTTACCGATTATGACAAAGCCACTTATACAGTATGGAGTGGAAGAAGCGTTAGAGTCAGGGTGTGAAACTATGGCAATAGTTACAGGACGAGGAAAACGCTCGATAGAAGATCATTTCGACATAAGCTATGAGTTAGAACATCAGATAAAAGGAACTTCAAAAGAGCATTATCTTACAGAGATAAGAGAGCTTATAAGCAAGTGTACTTTTACCTACACTAGACAAGTAGAGATGAGAGGCTTGGGTCACGCTATACTAACAGGAAAATCCCTTATAGGCGATGAGCCTTTTGCTGTTATACTTGCAGATGATTTGTGCGATAGTAAAGATGAAAGTGTTCTCTCTCAAATGGTTAAAGTATATGAAAAATATGGTTGTTGTGTAGTAGCTATTGAAGAAGTTCCAAAAGAGGATACCAGTAAATATGGTGTTATAGCAGGACACATGGTTGATGGAACAGAGGATATATATAGAGTAGAAACTATGGTAGAAAAACCAGAACCAAAAGATGCCCCAAGCAATCTTGCTATCATTGGACGTTATATTTTGACTCCAGATATATTTGAAGTTATAGAAAACACTAAACCAGGTAAAGGTGGAGAAATTCAGATAACTGATGCACTTTTAGAGATGGCAAAGCAAGGCAAAGTCATAGCCTATAAGTTTAAGGGAAAGAGATTTGACTGTGGTAGTGTAGATGGGTTTGTTGAGGCTACTAACTATTTTTATAATAAAGGTAAGTAATGAAGATTAGTGTTATTGGAACAGGTTATGTTGGGCTAGTGAGTGGCACATGCTTTGCACAGATGGGAAATAGTGTTATTTGTGTTGACATAGATGCAAAAAAAGTAAAAGAGTTAAAAAAAGGAAATGTACCTATTTACGAGCCAGCTCTTGAAGAGATGGTACTTGAGAATTATAAAAATGGTTCTTTAGAGTTTACTACAGATATAAAAAATGCACTTGATGCAAGTGAAATTTGTTTCATTGCAGTTGGAACTCCTATGGGTGAAGATGGAAGTGCAGATTTGAAGTATGTTTTAGCCGTAGCTAAAAGCATAGGTGAAAATATGACAAAGCATACATATGTCGTAGATAAATCTACAGTACCAGTAGGAACAGCAGATCAAGTAAGAGAAACAGTTCAAAAAGAACTAAATAAAAGAAATTCAGATTTAAGTTTTGATGTCATAAGCAACCCTGAGTTTTTGAAAGAGGGTGCAGCTGTAGAAGACTTTATGAAGCCAGATCGCGTAGTTATTGGGGCCAATAGCGAACAAGCATTTGAAAAGATGAGAGAATTATACTCTCCATTTACAAGAAATCATGATCGTTTTATAGCCATGGATATAAAAAGTGCTGAGATGACAAAATACACGGCAAACGCTATGCTAGCAACGAAGATAAGCTTCATGAACGAGATAGCAAATATCTGTGAGCGAGTTGGAGCAGATGTAAATCAAGTTAGAAATGGCATAGGAAGTGACAGTCGCATAGGGTATAGTTTTATCTACCCAGGGTGTGGATATGGAGGAAGCTGTTTTCCAAAAGATGTTCAAGCTTTAGCAAAGACAAGTAAAGATCATGGGTATATTCCTAAGCTTCTTGATGCAGTTGAAGAGGTAAATTATGCTCAAAAAAGAGTTATTTCTACTAAAGTTATTAATTATTTTGGTGAAGATTTAAGTGGCAAAACATTTGCAGTATGGGGACTTAGTTTCAAGCCAGAAACTGATGACATGAGAGAAGCTACAAGCATAACTGTTATAAATGAGCTTACAAGTAGAGGTGCAAACATAAGAGCGTATGACCCAAAAGCAATACGTGAAGCAAGAGAGTTTTATTTAAAAGACAATCAACAAGTTGAGTATGTAAATAGCAAATACGATGCACTAAATAATGCAGAAGCGATGATACTTTTAACCGAATGGAAAGAGTTTAGAAGTCCAGATTTTGATGAGATTGCAAAGAGACTAAAGAGTAAAATAATTTTTGATGGAAGAAATCAATACAATAAAAACATAATCAATAAATATGATTTTAAGTATTTTCAAATAGGGGTTAAGTG
>CAZHBU010000058.1:0-2120 GCA_964530865.1 uncultured Sulfurospirillum sp. | reverse complement strand
TAATACAAGGATATTTGTTATATGATTCGATTTTTTCTTTTACTTGTTCCATTTTTACTTTTTGCTTCTAAGCCTAATTTATTGCTTTTAAAAACATATAAAGACCAAAACATATCTGGTTGGCTTATGAGTGAAAAGCTCGATGGCATAAGAGCCTATTGGAATGGAAAGAAACTTCTTAGCCGTGGCGGAAAAGAGTTTAAAGTTCCTATTTGGTTCACTAAAAATTTTCCATCATTTGAGATAGATGGTGAACTTTGGACAAAAAGAGGAGACTTTGAAAATATATCTTCAATTACAAGTAGAAAATCACCTAATGATGGATGGAAATATATAACTTACAATATCTTTGAAGTTCCAAATCAAAGTGGCACTTTAGCACAAAGACTAAAAGTACTCAAAGATTACCAAACAAGGCACCCAAGCAGATACATAAAAATCATAAAGCAGACTACATGTAAAGATAAAGTACATTTAAAAACTTTTTTAAAAAAAGTAGAGTCAATAGGCGGAGAAGGCGTTGTCATAAGAGATGGCAAGGCTCCATACATAGATAAAAGAACCTCAAAAGCCTTAAAAGTAAAAAGTTTTCAAGATGCAGAGTGCAGAGTCGTGACCATAAGCAAAGGTAAAGGCAAGTACTCAGATATGATGGGCTCAATTAGTTGTAAATTAGACAATGATATAGAGTTTAAAATAGGAAGTGGCTTTAGTGACGAGCAAAGAAAAAACCCACCAAAAATAGGCTCAGTAGTAACTTTTAAGTCTCAAGGGTTTACAAAGTATGGCAAACCTAGATTTCCAATTTTTTTAAGATTACGAAAATGATACAAAAACTGGAGGATATTATATAAAATGAGAAACAAAATAGCAGTTATAGGCTTAGGTTATGTAGGATTACCATTGGCCGTAGAGTTTGCAAAAAAGTATGAAGTAGTTGGTTTCGATATATACCAACAAAGAATTGATGAACTTGAAAATGCACATGACAGAACATTAGAACTTACAACAGAACAACTAAAAGAAGCAATTTTAAATAAAATGAAGTTTACATGTAAGCTTGAAGAGATCTCTACATGTAACGTTTTTATAGTAACAGTTCCAACGCCTATAGACAAAAATAGAAGACCAGATTTGACTCCACTCATAAAAGCAAGTGAGTCTATAGGAAAAGTTTTAAAGAAAGACGATATTGTCATATACGAAAGTACAGTTTACCCGGGAGCTACAGAAGAGGACTGCGTACCAGTTCTTGAGAGAGTAAGTGGACTAAAATTTAACAAAGATTTTTTCTGCGGGTATAGCCCAGAGAGAATCAACCCAGGTGACAAAAAACATACAGTTACAAAAATACTTAAAGTAACAAGTGGAAGTACACCTGACATTGCTCAAAAGGTAGATAATTTATACGCAAGCATCATCACAGCTGGAACTCATAAAGCACCAAGCATAAAAGTAGCAGAAGCCGCTAAAGTTATTGAAAACTCTCAACGAGATATAAATATAGCATTTGTAAATGAACTTGCACAAATATTTAACAAACTCAATATAGATACAAACGCAGTACTTGAAGCAGCAGGAACAAAGTGGAACTTTTTGCCATTTCGCCCAGGGCTCGTTGGCGGGCACTGCATAGGCGTTGATCCATACTACTTGACGCACAAAGCTCAAGAAGTAGGTTTTAATCCAGAAATCATACTCGCTGGTCGTCGCATTAATGACAATATGGGGATATATGTTGCTAATCAAGTTGTAAAACTTATGATAAAAAAAGGTCATAAAATAGAGGGATCAAAGGTACTAATACTTGGAATCACGTTCAAAGAAAACTGCCCAGATATAAGAAACTCAAGAGTAATAGATGTCATAAACGAACTAAAAGAGTTCGGATGTGATGTACATGTAACAGACCCATGGGCAGATAAAGAAGAAGTAAGAAAAGAATACAATTTGGACTTAATTCAACATTTAACATTCAACATTGAAAATTATGATGCAGTCATTCTTGCTGTTGCTCATGATGAGTACAAAAATATAAATTCAACATTAAAATTTAAAAATTTAAAACTAGTAACCTATGATATAAAAAATATCTTATCAGATGTAGATGGGAGATTGTA
>CAZHBU010000057.1:0-12083 GCA_964530865.1 uncultured Sulfurospirillum sp. | reverse complement strand
TAAAATGATGACAGGGATAAGAAAGATTTTTAGTCTTTCTTATCTAAGAATAGGACTTTTACCATTCCACCTACTCCAATTAAAACTACTATTAGTAAAAATCCAACTTGTGACCAGTCTAGGATTGTCATTTGTTTTCCTTTAGTTCTCTGTCTGTTTTCTCTTTTAGTTGTCCGCAGGCTGCGCTTATGTCTAGGCCTTTAGATTGTCTTATGGTACAAAGAACTCCGTGTTTTGTTAGGTAGTCTTGAAAGGCTACTACTGAGTTACGTGAGGGTCTTTGGAATTGGCTTCCTATGTGTGGGTTGAAGTATATTAGGTTTACTTTTGCTTTTATGCCGTGTAGGAGTTTTACTAGTTTTTTGGCGCTCTTGATGTCATCGTTTACATTTTGCATGACTAGGTACTCAAACATTACTCTTTTTCTTGCATCTATTGGAAATGCTTTTACAGCGTTTATGATTGACTCTATGTTGTAAGCTTTATTTATTGGCATCAGTTTTTCCCTGAGTTCATCATCTACTGCGTGAAGTGAGATAGCTAGTAAGATGCCTAAGTCCATCTTTCCTAGTTTTTCTATCTGCTTGCTTAATCCACTTGTTGAGATTGTTTGACGTCTAGGGCTGATTGCTAGTCCATCTGGGTCGGCAAATATCTTTACTGATTTTGCTACGTTGTCTATGTTGTCAAGTGGTTCACCCATGCCCATGTAGACTATGTTGACTCTTCTGTTTTGTGCGATGTCATTGTCTTTTTTGATTTCTAAAACTTGTGCGGTTATCTCTCCGGCAGTTAGATTTCTTTTGAAGCCCTCTTTTGCTGTTAGACAAAAACTACATCCTATCTTACACCCTACTTGTGAAGAGATACAGATAGTGTATTTTGTGAGGTGAACTAGCTTTCCATCTTCATCTACTTTCTCTTTTTTCATTGGTAGTAAAACAGCTTCAACTGTATAGCCATCACTTAGAGCAAAAAGATATTTTACACTCTCATCACTACTTACCTCTTTTTTTACAAACTTTAGAGGGTTAAGAACATAGTTCTCTTTTAGGTTTTCTCTCATCTCTTTTGGTAGGTTTTTCATATCATCATAAGAGTTTACATACTGACAATAAACCCATTGGTAAATCTGTTTTGCTCTAAAAGAAGGTTTGATAATTTCAGTTAATTCTTCTTTCGTATAGTCTAGTAAGTTACTTTTCCCCACGATAATTCCTCATATATTCTGTTAGTATCTGTTTTGCTTGTTTGTGATTTTTCATAAAATCTTTGTGTGCGTTAGTGTCACAGTAGTTAGTGACTACAAAGACACCTGCGACTGGTATATCGTACTCTTTGGCTACGCTAAGAAGTGCAAAAAACTCCATATTTTCTAACTCTAGTCCAAGTGTTAGGAGTTTTTTTGAGCTAACACTATCAGTCGTAATGTAGTTAGAAGAGTTTACAACGTTCAGTGTTTCACGTGGAACATTTTGATTCTCTTCTGCTGAAATCATATTTTCTAAGGGAGTATAGCAGTTATCGTCTAAGAACCCTAGTTCTATATTTGATGCTGTTTTTGAAGTAACTATATCAAAAATTTTATGATTTCCATAGCTCCCTGCACTTCCAATAAAAAGTAAAAAATCAGGTTTATCAAACAGAGCAAGTCTAGTTAAGTTCATCGTACTTTCTATAAGCCCAACTCCGATTGGATGAGCAAAATCAAATATTTCATTTCTTCCTGCGCAAACTATCATATTCTTACGGGTATCCCTTCATCTTTTAAGTAGCGTTTTAAATCCATAATATCTATCTCTTTGAAGTGAAATATACTTGCAGCCAATGCAGCATCTGCATCATTTTGGAATGCCTCTTTTATGTGTTCCATAGTTCCTGCTCCTCCACTTGCTATGACAGGTATGTCAAGCATACGACTCATTTTAGAAGTTAGTTCTATGTCGTATCCAGTTTTTACACCATCACAATCCATAGATGTTAGAAGTATTTCTCCGGCTCCTCTTGATTGAACTTCTTTTGCCCATTCAAGTGCATCTAGTCCAGTGTCAATTCTTCCACCACTTACATATACGTTCCAACTGTCACCAGTTTTTTTAGCATCAATAGCTATAACTATGCACTGTGAGCCAAAACGTTTTGAAGCTTCGTTTATAAAATCTGGATTTTTTATAGCATATGAGTTTATGCTTATTTTGTCGCAACCAACTTTGAGAAGTTTGTAGATATCTTCTAAAGTTCGTATACCCCCACCAACCGTAAGTGGTATAAAAACTTCTTTAGCAACCTCTTCTACCATATCGACCATGGTATCTCTGTCTTCATGAGTTGCTGTGATATCTAAAAATGTAATCTCATCAGCACCCTCTTCGTTGTAACGTTTTGCAACTTCTACAGGATTTCCTGCATCACGTAAGCCTACAAAGTTAATGCCTTTTACAACTCGACCATCCTTGACATCTAAACAAGGGATAATTCTTTTTGCGAAATAGTCCATATAGTTCTCTCTATTTTCTTTTATTGTACTAAAATAATGCTGAATAATCTATATGTAAGCAAAATTTAGATAGAATCGCCTAAATTTAGAGGTAGTTATTATGATTGTAGCAAGAAAGAGATTCGGACAAAACTTTTTAAAAGATACCTCGGTTTTACATAGGATCATCCAATCGATGCCCAACAACGATAGAAAGCTTATCGAAATTGGACCTGGTTTAGGTGATTTGACGCAAAGATTACTAGAGGTTAAGCCTGTAGTAGCGTATGAGATAGACAGGGATTTAATTGCCCTTCTAAAAGATAAATTCTCAAAAGAGATAAATGAGGAAAAGTTTTCCATCGTCGAAGGAGACGTGTTGGAAAAGTTTTCGCAGGGTAGTTTAAGTGATGAGCCTTATGATATGGTGGCTAATTTACCATATTATATCGCTACGACTATTATCCTTGAAGCTTTGAAAGACCCGCTGTGCAAGAGTTTGGTCGTTATGATTCAAAAAGAGGTTGCTATGAAATTTGCAGCACCTCACAAGACAAAAGAGTTTACATCGTTAGCAATTTTAGCCCAATCCGTTGGTAAGTCTAAAATTCTTTTTGATGTAAAACGAGAGTCTTTTGAACCACAACCGAAAGTAACCTCATCTATCCTTATGATAACTAAAGAGAGAGAGTTCATTAAAGGTGAATTTCCTGGAGTTTTCGAGACAAATGAAGAGTTAAAGATGTTTGAAAAGTATCTAAAACGTTCATTTACAGCTCCAAGAAAAACATGGTTGAAAAATATTTCACAGTGGATTGACAAAAAATTTGCCAATCGACTTTTAGATAAATATGAATTTCCCCTCACTATCCGTCCTCACGAAATAAGCGTCATGTCTCATCATCTACTATTTAATGATTTAAGGAAAAAAGAAGATGGAAGAGAAGAAACAAGTGGAGACTCCACAAACTAAAGAGGCTAAAAAGCCACAACAAAGAAGAAAACCGCAACACAACAACGGAAACAAAAAGCCAAACCCACCAAAAGACAAAGACGGTAATGTAACTCCTAGTGCGAAAGCAGATAAAGATGGCAATAAAAATCCAAATGCAAAAAAGCCACAACAAAGAAGAGGAAAACAAAAATTTCAAAGTGCAAGAACAAAGCCTAGTGCTTTAGAGGGCAATGAGAAATGGCAAAATGATATGCGTAAAACTATTGAAGCTAATCAGAAAATGCATAAAGATAGACTTCAAAAGTTTGCTCAGCTAAACCTAAAGACAGATGCCAAAATTAAGATAACTCCTCTTGGAGGACTTGGTGAGATTGGTGGAAATATTTGTGTTTTTGAGACGGATACAAGCGCAATTATACTAGATGTTGGCATGAGTTTCCCAAGTGAAGATATGCATGGCGTAGATATACTGATACCTGATTTTAGTTATCTTAAAACGATAAAAAGCAAGATAAAAGGTATAGTTATTACGCATGCACATGAAGACCACATAGGAGCTTTACCGTATCTTTTTAAAGAGATGCAATTTCCCATTTATGCAACACCACTGCCACTTGGTATGATTTCAAATAAGTTTGATGAGCATGGTTTAAAAGCACAAAAGAAGCTATTTCGTCCTGTAGAGAAGAGAAAAGTTTATAAGATAGGTGATTTTGAAGTAGAGTGGATACACATTACTCACTCTATCATTGATGCTTCGTCATTGGCTATTACAACAGAAGCAGGAACTATTATTCATACTGGTGATTTTAAAATAGATCATACTCCAATAGATGGCTATGTAACTGACTTGAATCGTTTTGCTGAATATGGAGAAAAAGGTGTTTTGGCACTTTTGAGTGATAGTACGAACTCGTATAAAGAGGGCATCACAAGAAGTGAGAGTACAGTTGGTAAAACTTTTGATTCTATCTTTTCTAAAGCAAGAGGTAGAGTTATCATGTCTACGTTCTCATCAAATATACATAGAGTATATCAAGCTATAGACCATGGCGTAAAACATGGTAGAAAAGTTTGTGTTATAGGTCGCTCAATGGAGAGAAACCTGTTTACTGCTATGGATTTGGGTTATATTGATTTTGATAAAAGTATATTTATTGACCCACATGAAGTCAATAAGTATAGTGATAAAGATGTATTGATTGTTACTACAGGAAGTCAAGGTGAGACCATGAGTGCCCTTTACAGAATGGCTACTGATGAGCATAGACACATAAAAATCAAAACAAGCGACCAGATAATCATCTCGGCTAAGGCAATCCCTGGTAACGAAGGAAGTGTATCTAAAGTGCTTAACTTTTTATTAAAGAGTGGAGCAAATGTAGCTTATCAAGATTTTAGCGAGATTCACGTAAGTGGACACGCAGCACAAGAAGAGCAAAAGCTTATTCTTAGACTAACTAAACCTAAGTTTTTCTTACCAGTTCATGGTGAGTATAATCACATAGTTAAACATAGAGAAACTGGTATAAGTTGTGGAATTCCTGCTCGTAATACACTTCTTATGGGTGATGGTGATCAGATTGAACTTTGTCCAAAATATGTGAAGAAAGTGAAAAGTGTAAAAGTTGGAAAAGTATTTATAGATAACCAAATAAACCAACAGATTTCAAACGATGTGGTAATTGACAGACAAAACATGGCCGAAGCAGGTCTAGTAATGATAGTAGCACAGATAGACAAGAGTGAACATAAGCTCATAAGCAAGCCAAAAGTTGTTAGCTATGGTTTGGTGCCAGATTCAAAAGATCATGCGTTTAGTAAAGAGATGGAAGGCATTATAGACCAGTTTGTTATAAATGCAAAAAAAGAGTTAATACAGAACACAAGAGCATTTGAAAATGAGTTAAGAGGTGTTGTAAGAAAGCACATATATAGAAAGATGAAAAAATACCCAACTATCGTTCCTACGATATTTGTAATGTAAGGTTAGTTGATGGATTTTGTAAAAATTGCACGTGAAGTTTTAGAACTTGAAGCTGAAGAGTTACTAAGATGTGCTAAAAGCTTAGGCTCTGAAATAGAAGATGCAGTTGATATTGTTATGGCTACTAAAGGTAAGCTTATTGTTACAGGTGTTGGCAAGAGTGGACTTGTAGGAGCTAAAATAGCGGCTACACTAGCAAGTACAGGAACAAGTAGTTTCTTTTTGCACCCAACAGAAGCTATGCATGGTGACTTGGGTATGATTAGTAAAGATGATGCTGTCTTGGCTATTAGTTATAGTGGTGAGAGTGAAGAGCTTATCAAGATTCTTCCTCACATCAAAAGATTCGATATACCGCTTATAGGTATGGCAAGAGACAAAAATAGTTCTCTTGGAAAGTATAGTGATGTCTTTTTATCTATCAATATAGAAAAAGAGGCATGTCCATTAGATACTGCTCCAACCTCTTCTACTACACTAACACTTGGTGTTGGTGATGCGTTAGCTGTTTGTTTGATGAAAAAGAGAGATTTTAAAAAATCTGACTTTGCATCATTTCATCCTGGTGGAAGTTTAGGGAAACAGCTTTTTATAAAAGTTAGTGATTTAATGAGAACTAAAAACCTACCAATTGTTAGTGAAGATACTCTTTTAAAAGAGTCTATGATAGCGATGAGCGAGGGAAGACTTGGAAGTGTGCTTATAACTAACAAAGAAAATAAGTTAGTTGGACTTTTGAGTGATGGAGATCTTAGACGTGCACTACTAAGAGAAGATTTTTCTATCAATAATAGAGCATTTAGATATGCTTGTAGAGAACCAAAAGTAATTAAAGATTCGACTATGTTAGCAAGTGAAGCTCTTCAGATTGT
Organism: uncultured Sulfurospirillum sp.; assembly: GCA_964530865.1. Classification (GTDB taxonomy): domain Bacteria; phylum Campylobacterota; class Campylobacteria; order Campylobacterales; family Sulfurospirillaceae; genus Sulfurospirillum_A. The sequence goes on along the minus strand of CAZHBU010000057.1, from coordinate 5,793 downwards.
TGAGGAGCACAAGATTCAACTTCTAGTTATAACAGATGATACAGGTGTAATTAAAGGCATTTTACACATACATGATTTAGTAGAAGCAGGGATAAAATAGATGGAAAAAGTCAGATTAAATAAGATAATTTCTCACAATACTCGTTATTCGAGAAGAGAAGCTGATGAGCTTATAAAAAAAGGTCTCATCAAAATAGATGGTAAAGTAGTAACTGATCTTTCTACAAAGGTATCTTTTGAAGATAAAGTAAATGTAGATGGAAAAAACCTTTATGAAAAAGAGGGTTATACAGTTCTAGTTTACAACAAACCAAAAGGCGAGCTAGTTAGTAAAAAAGACGATAGAGGTAGAAAAACTATTTACGATACACTTCCTAAAAAGTACGAGCATTTTTTGAGTGTTGGAAGACTTGACTATGCTAGTGAGGGTTTGTTGATGTTGTGTGACTCTCCTAAAGTAGTTTCAGCTCTTATGCATGGTGATTTAGAAAGAGTTTATTACATAAAGATAAACGGTGAAATCACACCTCCGATGGAGGAAGCAATGCGTTCTGGACTTCATGCTGAAGATGCTAGAAAAGGTGGACATAGTAGTAGCAGTATTCATTCTATGGATTTTGCTCCGTTTGTGAACTATCGTATTATCAAAAATAGACCAAATTTTTCAACTTTGAAAGTAACTATCAAAGAGGGTAAAAATAGAGAGCTTAGACGCTTTTTTGGTTACTTTGATGCAGAAGTAGTTGATTTGAAACGTGTTAGTTATGGAATCGTAGATTTGGGTATGCTAAAACTTGGAAAAACTAGATACTTAGAAACAAACGAATATAAAGCACTAAGAGATTATATAAAATATATGGAAGAAGAGAGTGAGAGTAAATAATCTCGCTCTAAAACTTCGCCCAAGCACTCTAAGTGAGATGGCTGGACAAAAACATATATGTAGTGAAAATAGCCCTTTTTTTAAGCTTTTAAAATCAGGAACTATTCCTCACTGCATCTTTTTTGGTCCTGCAGGTGTTGGTAAAACAACGTTAGCTAGGATTGTATCACGCGAACTTGAACTCCCCTTTTATGAACTTGATGCTACAAGTGTTAAAGTAGATGCTTTTAGAAAAATTTTCGCCGAGCATAAACACTCCTTGGCAAAACCTCTTATCTTTATTGATGAGGTACATAGGCTTAGTAAAACTCAACAAGAGGTTTTATTACTGCCTATGGAGAATAAAGAGGCTATCATCATTGGAGCTTCGACTGAAAATCCCTATTTTACTCTTTCAAGCGGAATTCGCTCTCGCTCGATGCTATTTGAATTCTTCTCTTTAACTAAAGAAGATTTAGAAGGGGTTATTGATCGCGTGAAAGAGATAGTCGAGTTTAACATTGATAACAATGCAAAAGAGTATCTTGTAAGCTCTTCAGCAGGCGATAGTCGCTCACTTCTAAATCTACTTGAATTTGCTATCAAAGTAGATGTACATGTAACGTATGAAAATCTAAAAGCTCTGCGACCAAATGCACTAAAAGATGGTGTTAGCTCAGATGATACTCACTATAATCTCATAAGTGCGATGATAAAAAGTGTACGAGGAAGTGACGTAGATGCGAGCATGTATTATCTTGCAAGGCTTATTGATGGTGGTGAGAGTGCAGATTTTATCGCTAGGCGTTTGGTCATCTTAGCAAGTGAAGATATTGGAAATGCTAACCCAAATGCACTAAACTTAGCTAACAGTTGTCTACAAAGCGTGAGTAAGATTGGTTTTCCAGAATCAAGAATTATTTTGGCTCAAACGCTTGTGTATCTCGCAAGTTGCCCAAAATCAAATAGTTGTTACAAGGCGATAAATGAAGCATTAGCTTATGTTAAAAATGAAAAAGCTCTAACAATACCCACTCAACTAAAAAGTCCAAGTCCAAAAAACTATAAATACCCACATGACTTTGGTGGCTGGGTAGAGCAAGATTATCTTGAGAAAGATTTACATTTTTATAACAACTCTAAGATGGGCTTTGAAAAAACTTTGGAAGATTGGTTAAATAAAATTAAAATGAAAGGTTGAAATGGATAATTCAAATAGTAGATTACAAGAAGTATTTTTTTATGGGCTGTATATGGATGAAGAGATATTAAAAAGTAAAGGCATTATTATTAGAGGAAAAAGGACTGGAGTAGCTAAAGGTTATAAACTTAGAATAGGTAAAATGGCAACTTTATTAAGAGATGAAAATTCAAAAGCATATGGATTGATATATTCTCTAACTCATGATGAAATTTTTAAGTTATATGAGGGATCAGGTCTAACAAGTTATATTGCAGAAGCAATATTGGTTACGACTAATGATAATCAAGCGATTGCGGCACTATGCTGTAATTTGATTGATTCTCCAGATAAAAATGAAAAAAACCAAGAATATTATGAAAAATTAATAAAATGTATGAAAAAATATGATCTTCCAAGTCCAGAGGCAGTATAATTAAATAAATTTTTATTGATAAGGTTGCAATTTATGAAAATAGCTATCGTTGGTGGTGGTATTAGTGGTTTGGCTACTGCATTTTATATTAAAGAAAAAAACCCTGAAATTAGTATAACCCTTTTTGAAAAAGATGAGCAACTTGGTGGGAAGATGAAAACCAAAGTGGTTGATGGATTTTTGTTTGAAGAGGGAAGTAATGGCTTTTTATCAAACAAGCCTGACACTCTTGAGCTTGTAAGTCAAAGTGGCTGTGATGATATTTTGATGAGAAGTGATGACAATGCTAGAGTAAGATTTATATATAAAGATGCACTGCATCAACTTCCAGAATCTCCAATGGCTTTTTTAAAGTCCCCTCTTCTTACATGTAAAGGTAAACTTCGCGTTGCTACTGAGTATTTTCGTGCTCCGAAAACAGATGATAAAGATGAAACTTTACAGAGTTTTGGCTATAGACGAGTTGGAAAAGAGATGACCGATACTTTTTTAGACGCTATGGTTGCAGGTATCTTCGCCTCTTCTCCCGATAAAATCTCAGTCAAATCAGCCTTTCCTGCAGTTGCAAAACTTGAACTTGAGTATGGTGGACTTTTTAAAGGTATGCTTGCAAAAAGAAAAAAAGAGGCAGGTCCTGGGGGAGTATTGATGAGCTTTAAAGGTGGAGTTAGCTCTTTCATAGATAGACTTGCAGATTCGGCAAATATAGAGATAAAAACATCTCTATATGTAGATAAAATAGAGAAAAAAGATGATAGTTATGCTTTACATGTAGAGGGCATTGAGTATACTTTTGATAAGGTGATACTTTCAACACCATCGTACGAAAGTTCTAAGATATTAGAAAATATAGATAGCGAACTCTCAAAGATGCTTGATTCTATCGAATATTCACCTATAAGCATAGTAGGATTGGGCTATAATGAACTTCCTCATAACTTGAAAGGTTTTGGTCTACTAACAACCTCAAGTGCAAAAAAAGAGATTTTAGGCGTGCTTTGGGATAGCTCTATTTTTAGTGACCGAGCACCAGAAGGTAAAAAATCATTACGAGTTATGATAGGTGGACAGAGAAACCCAGAGTTAGCTCTGAAAAGTGATGAAGAGCTTTTAGAGATTGCTGTTCGTGGCGTTAAAGAGACGATGGGACTAGATGTGATTCCAGATGTGAGCTATGTAAAAAGATACAGTAGAGGTATACCAAACTATCGTGTAGGGCATTTGGAGAGTATGAATAAACTTTTTGCTAAGTTAAAAGAGCATAAAGGTCTCTATTTGAGTTCAAATGCTTATTATGGCGTTGGATTAAATGATTGTGTTGGAAACTCTAAGAAGATGGCAGAACAAATATTGGAAGAGGTAAAATGAAAAATATAAAAATAAAATTGCTAGAAGATGGACCAATCAGATTGAGTGTTGATAGCGATGAAGATTCTATAAGAGATGTCTTATTTGATGAAAAAGGTCGTTCAATAAAGATTAAAAAAAATTCTATTCTTTGTAGATGTGGAAAATCTAAACAGCAACCATTTTGTGATGGAGTCCATAGAATGAGTGGATTTAAAGCTTCGCAAGGTGTAGATACTGTTTTTGAAGGTGTAAAAGTAAGTGTGATTAAAAAAAGCTCACTTGATGTAGAAAAAATAGATAAGTCAAAATATAGACTCTGTAGATGTGGGGTGAGTGCAAAACAACCTTATTGTGATGATACACATGAGTCAATTACATCAAAGAAATACACTTTTTAAATGAAATATAGAGAGCTTGAAGAGGCAGTAGAGACTATGCAGTTTTGCACAAAAGTCTCATATGCTGATTTAAAGACTCGATATAGAGAACTTTCTAAGATATATCATCCTGATATGCCAGATGGAGATGCAAAAAAATTTGATGAGATTGCAAAAGCATATAAGCTTCTAATAACCTATATGCAAGAGTATAGGTTCTCTTTTGATGAAGAGGATTTCTTAGAGCAGTACCCATCGGTTTTAAATATGGAAGACTGGGTTAGTGGTTGCTCTTAGATTTTTAATAGTATAATAAATAAAAATTAAGGAATAGATATGTATGCACAAGGAATAGACCCAAGTATGATAGTCCCTATAGCGTTGATAGTAGCAATTGGTATCATCATATACAAAGGTGTTAAAATAGTTCCTCAGGCTGATGCTTGGGTTGTTGAGAGATTAGGTAAGTATCATAAAACACTTGATGGTGGTTTGCATTTGATCATTCCTGTTCTGGATAGTGTTAGAGATAAACTTACAAAACAAGAGCAAATTATAAATATACCTCAACAAAGTGTAATTACTAAAGACAATGTCAATATCTCTGTTGATGGGATTGTTTTTATTCAAGTTGAGACTGCAAGAGAGGCAGTATATGGTATAGTTGACTTTAAAAGAGCTATTTCAAATCTTTCAACTACTTCACTGAGAGCTGAAATTGGGCAATTGGCCCTTGATGAGACTCTCTCCTCGAGAGATGCCCTTAACAAAAGAATTCTTTCAGCACTTGATGAAGCTACTCAAAAATGGGGCGTAAAAACTATGAGAGTAGAGCTTCGTGATATCTCAGTTCCTATTGAGATTGAGGAAGCTATGAATATGCAGATGAAAGCTGAGAGAGAAAAAAGGGCGATTGAGCTTACTGCTATTGCAAATAAAGAAGCTGCTATTAGAGAAGCTGAGGGTTTGAAGCAAAAAACAGTTCTTGAAGCAGAAGCGATAGAAAGAATGGCAGATGCTCAAAAGTATGAACAGATTGCTTTAGCACAAGGTCAAAAAGAGGCAATGGACATGATAAACGAAGCGATTGCTCAAAACAATTCAAGTGCAGAGTATTTGTTAACAAAAGATAGAATTGCAGCATTTAACGAGCTTGCAAAGAGTACGTCTAAAGATAAAGTGATAGTTCCTTATGAGGCGTTAGAATTGGTAGGTTCACTTTCAATGGTATCAGAATTTTTTGGGAAAAATAAAAAGTAATGGAAGCTTTATCTTTTGAGTGGCTTCTAGCAATTGGTATTATTTTAATTGGACTAGAAGCTCTTGTTTTTTCATTTTTCTTATTTCCTATAGGACTAGGTTTTTTAATAGTCGCTTTTTTAGAACTTTGGATTTTAGAGTATAATAGTCTATTTTCACAAATGGCTACAGGTTTTGTTTTAGGCTTGATTATAACTTTACTATTTAGAAAAACATTTATAAATCTACTTGGAAAAAGTAGTAGTGATAAAGAAGATCAAATTCATACTAGTGGCATAGGGACTATTGATGGAAAACAGATAAAGTTTGAAGGAACTTATTGGAATAC
>CAZHBU010000056.1:0-12397 GCA_964530865.1 uncultured Sulfurospirillum sp. | reverse complement strand
CCTTCGTACTTAACTTGAACAATAGTTCCACCTGAAAAATCTATACCGTAGTTTAAGCCTTTTGAGCCTAACAGAACATAAGATGCCATTATCATTATAAATGAAAGTATGATAAAAGGTAGGCTTTTGCCCATAAAATTATATATTTTATCTTTTGAAAATATTTGCATTATTTTACACTCCCTTTTATACCAAACCATAAACCTAGATTTTTACTCTTCTCAATACGAGGCATGAAATACTGATAAATACCATGCGTTCCTAAGATAGCTGTTAGCATTGAAGCTAAGATACCTATACTCATAGTAACCGCAAATCCTTTAATAGGACCCGTTCCATAAGCATAAAGAACAACTGCCGCAAGAAGTGTAGTTATGTTTGCATCGAGTATCGCACTCATGGCATTATCATAACCTTTTTCTACTGCACTTGCTATTGGATGTCCCAATCTAAACATCTCTCTTATTCGCTCGTTAATAATAACATTGGCATCAACGGCCATACCTACGGTTAGGACTATTCCCGCCATACCAGGAAGTGTAAGAGTCGCACCAAAAAGTGCCATAACTGCAAGAACTATAAACAAGTTTGCTATCAAAGCAGTGTTTGCAATAACTCCTGCTAGACCATAATAAACAACCATAAAACCAACAACTAGCAAAAACCCTAGTGCAAGAGCAATCATACTCGCTTGAATACTATCAGCTCCCAAACTTGGACCAACACTTCTTTTTTCGAGTAGTTTTACAGGAGCTAAAAGTGCACCACTTCTAAGAGCAATCGCAACATCACTTGCCTCTTCTATGCTAAATCCACCACTTATCTGTCCACTTCCTCCACCAATTCTCTCACGAATTACTGGAGCAGAGTACACTTTGTTGTCAAGAACAATCGCTAAGTGCGCACCTACATTTTTACCTGTAAAATCACCAAATATTTTTGCACCCTCAGAATTTAAAGAGAAGTTAATAACTGGTTGATTCATTTGGTCAAAACCAACTTTAGCATCGGTAAGCATACTACCATCAAGGATAGGAACCTCTTTTAAAACATGCTTACGTCCTGCAGTTCTAGCATCTTCTAAAATCACGTCACCATATTCAGAAGCTTCATCACCACTCATATCATACGCTCTATCACTTCTAAGCTCATCAACTGTCATCATTTGAAGATGTGCAGCTTTTGCGATAAGCTCACGTGCTCTCTGCTCATCTTCACCTGTTTTAATTCCAGGAAGTTCTACAAGTATTTTATCTTTACCCTGTCTAGCTACATTTGGCTCAGCCAAACCAAATTGGTCAAGTCTATTTCTTATAGTCTCAACTGCTTGATTGATTGCATACTCTTTTGTAGCCTCTTTTTCAAGCTCATTTAAAGATAGGTTATAGTTAAGTCCATCTTTTTTAAGAACCATACCAGGGATTTTGTCTATCATTTCATCGAGATTTTTTTCTTCGTCTGGGTCAACTAAAGTAAGAGTTACACTCTCGCCTCTTATTTTTAAACTGTCAATTATAATATCGTTGTCATCAGTGAAAAATTTAACACTTGATGCTATTGATTTGATTTTTGATTTTATTGCTTCGTCTGTTTTTACGCCTAAAAGCATATAAAGTCCCCCTTGGAGATCAAGTCCAAGGGAAATCTTAGCGCCTTTTTCAGTTTGTAGGAATGTCGGAGCCGACAGGCCTAATCCAAAAACAATCGCAAGGAAGAAAATCACCAATCGGTAATTTAATCCACCTTTACTCATCAGCACTCTTTTCGATTTTTTTAGCTACATACTCTCTTGCGAGTTTTACAACTACGTCATCATTAAGTTTAACTTTGATAAAATCTTCTTCAGGTTTAACAACCTCACCGATTAAACCACCGTTAGTGATAATCTTGTCGCCTTTTTTAAGAGCACCGAGCATCTCTTTATGAGTTTTTGCTTGTTTTTGCTGAGGTCTGATAACCAAGAAATAAAAAATCGCAAATAATACGATTAATGGGAGTAAAGATGAGAAAATATCGCCACCTGCTTGCATACGAATCCTTTGATAAAAAATTTTCAAGGAATTATTTTAGCACTTTATTTATAATAAACGGCTTTTTTATTGCACTTATCTTATCTATTTTTATTTATATGGAGTATTTTTCTCTACATGTAAAGATTTTAGATACCTTTTTTGCCATTATTGGCTTTTACGGACTTCTTACATGTAAGAAAAAAACTCTCTTTTGGGTTGGTTTTTTCATTGGAGTGTTTTGGTTTTATTGGATTGGTTTTGGTTTTTCATACTATCACTTAACCTATCTAATTCCTTTGGTTATTATAGGGTTTGGGCTTATCTATGGTCTATTTTTTTGGATTATAGCTCTAATAGGTAAAACACCTGAAATACGAGCTTTATTGATGTTTGGTTTTGTCTTTTTTTCACCTTTTGGGTTTAACTGGTTCAAACCTGAACTAATTTTAATAAACTCTTACTTCTCTTGCAATATCTATCTTTATGGTCTATTTTTGATAGCAATAACTATTATGGTTAGGTGGAAAATCATCGGTATTTTACTCTTGATAGCTTTAACACTTTTGAACAAACCTTCTAGTGTAGAACTTCCTAAACTCTCCATCGCGATCCCTATAACAAATCTTGACCAAAGTAAAAAATGGAAAAAAGAGTACCAAAGAGAGATAGTAGAAAACAACTTTTTTCTTATAAAAAAAGCGATAGAAGCAAAAAAAGATCTGATTATACTTCATGAGAGTGCATTTCCACTCTACTTAAATCTTGAATCTAACACACTAAACAGACTAAAAAAACTCTCCAACGATATTGTGATAGTAACAGGAGCTTTACATGTAAAAGAAAATCTTGTATATAACTCTTCGTATATGTTTAAAAATGGAGAATTTGAGATAGCGGATAAAGTAGTTCTAGTACCTTTTGGAGAAAAAATCCCACTTCCAAAATGGGCAGTAGGCATCATAAATGATATATTTTTCAACGGTGCAGATGACTATGTAAGTGCAAAAGAACCTTTTGATTTTGAGATAAAAAACTATAAGTTTAGAAATGCAATCTGTTATGAAGCAACAACGGACAGACTGTATGAAAATAATCCAAAGTACATGATAGCCATGAGCAATAACGCTTGGTTTACTCCTTCTATAGAGCCAATACTACAAAGACTACTTTTAAAACTACATGCAAAAAAATACAATACTGTCATATATCACAGTGCAAACAGTGGGATTAGTGGTATAATAACGCCATAAAAACAGGAGCATATTTTATGGCACTTATTCAAGCACCAAATTCAATAGTCATGGTTCGTCCATGGAAGTTTTTTTCAAACCCAGAAACTGCGTGTGATAACGCTTTTCAAAGAGAAAATGCAGAATCAATAGAGAACATATCACAAAAAGCAAAAGACGAATTTGATATCGCAGTAGAGACACTGAAACAACACGGTATAAATGTACATGTATTTGATGATTTTGGAGAAAAAGAGACTCCTGATTCAGTCTTTCCTAACAACTGGTTTTCAACTCACAGTGGCGGTCATATAGCACTCTATCCTATGTTTTCACCAAGCAGAAGGCGTGAAAGAAGAAGTGATATAATAGAGATGCTAAAATCAGAATATAGAGTTCAAGATGTCATAGATTTTTCTGGCTTAGAGTGGGATAACCTCTTTTTAGAAGGTACAGGAGCTATGGTACTAGACAACATCAACAGAGTGGCATATACAGCCAAATCAAACCGTTCAAATGAAATAATTTTAGAAAGATTTTGCTCTATCTTTAAGTACGAGCCTATGGCGTTCGACACAGCAGATGCAAATGGGAACTCCATCTACCATACAAATGTAATCATGTGTATAGCATCAAACTATGCGCTTATTTGTCTTGATATGATAGTAGATGAAAAAAGAAGAGAAGCAGTTAAAAATAGACTTGAAGAGAGTGGACTTGAAGTTATATCTTTAAGTTTTGAACAAATCGATAACTTTGCTGGAAATGCAATAGAGCTTACAGGAAATAAGAAAAGCTTTCTTGTTATGTCACAACGTGCAAAAGATGCTCTAACAAAAGAGCAGATAAAAAAAATAGAAAAAAAATCAGAGATTTTGGCTCTTAATGTTCCTACTATAGAACTTGCAGGTGGGTCAATTAGATGTATGATTGCAGGAGTTCACCTAAGTCCTAGGCGAGCATAGGTTTAGTAATGACAATATCTTTAAAAGTCTTAAGTTTTAACAGTTCTTTATCGTTTGTGATAAATATATCACAATCTACTCTTGATGCACTATTTATGACTATCAAATCTTCAAAGTCAGTTAATAAATTATCAAAAAAATCACTCTTTGCCGATGAAAAATCGTTGTGATTTATGTACCAAGGTACCACCTCGCTACAAAGGGCATCTATAGCCAATATAGTCTCTTTTTGAGGATATTTTCTTTTTTGCGTTAAAACATAGTAAAAAGTAGTGATAAAATCTGATGAAAAAAAGAATTCATAACTCTCTTTGTCTTTATTTGACATATACCAATTCACTGAATTCTTTGAAGTTGGTCGTTTTGTATCTAACAAATCTAAACATATATTTGCATCAAGAAATATTTTCATAATGCTCATTCTTCATATCTTTAAAGTTTTGATTTCCAATTTTACCATCAAGCATACCTATAAAACTACCTGTTCTTCTATTTGCTTTTTTTTCTATCATATCAAGCAAAGAAGGTTCTTTTATGATAGCTTGAAAATAGAGATTGATTACTTCTGTAAAACTCTTTTTTTGTTTTTTGAGTATAACTTTTGTCTGCTCTATCATATCTTTATCAAAAACAAAGTTTTTACGAATTTTTAGTATATTCATATAAAACTCCTTTTATTTTATGTATAAAATTTATATGTTAAATTATATCGTAAATACATTTATATGTAAAGAAATTACAGGAGCTCATCTAAGTCCTAGAAGATAAAGTATATATTTCTACTGTTTTAAGCAACTTCAAATGGGGGTGCTAGTATGCATACTATCAAATATATAGGAACTTCAAACATGTCAAATATCAAAAATATTATAGCTATTATCGTGCTAAGTGTTTTCTTAGCTGGGTGTACTGCAATCTCTCTTAGTAAATTAAATATAAAAATCCAACCAAAAAGCACTCTTTATACTCTTGGAAAAGATAAGACTATAAACAAGATAGAATTTGATGTGATAAAAGATGGAAAAATCTCTTACTTAGTGAGCTCTTTTTCTTTGGAGTTCAGTGGTGATGCTCTCTCTTATATAGGAGACTTACCAAAGTCTATCAAGATAGCTTTAGGGATTAAAAATATGTCTTCTTCATTTGATGCAAAACTCTCTTCTTTGGAGTTGATTTGTAGTTCTGATTGTGCAGGATTAGAAGAGATGTATAAAGGACTTGGACAAAGTGAACTAGAAACACTATATAAACTAGTAGAAAAAGAGATAAGCAAAATCCCAAACTCTGGTGGAGGCGATAGCTCTGGTGGAAGTTCTGGAGACTCTAGTGGTGGTAGTATTTAAAGAGCCTAGTCAACCTTATATGTAAGGCTCATCTCATAAACCCATGCTTGTAATCTTGCCATATCTTCATAGACTTTAAAAACTCTATCTACTATATCTATACTAAAAAATGTATCATCTATTTTATACTCTATATATGCAAACATAGAAGCGTATTTTGTTAGATAGATATGCTCTTCATCTTTATTAAATTCAGCAGGGATTCTCTTATACTTTGGTTCTAAAAGAGAGTAGCCCTTGTATTTTAACTCTTCTAAGATCACATGCAAAGAAGTTCTATGTTTTTTGTTTTTGATGTATTCTCTATAAGTTTTTAAAAGAGGTGGTTTAAAAACTCTTATACCACTTGCTACAAAGTAATTTTCTTTATCATAGTGCATATAAAAGCTACTACTTTGCATACGATGAGCTTGTCCTTGCCAGAAAAGAAGTCCTATTTTACTCTTCATTGGAGTTTTGTCTTTGCTAAATCTAACATCACGATAGATTCTAAAAAGAGAGCCTGAGACTTTTGGTTTGTAGTGAATCGTTGGAACGAGTATTTGTAGAGTTTCACCCATCTCTTGAACGAAGTTTGTGTTTGGGAGAAGTATGTGTTTCTCCCATGTAGTTCGGTTGTTTTCAAACCAAGCTTTAGTGTTGTTGTGTTCAAGTTTTTTTAGAAACTCTATACCTTCTTCACTAAAACCGTTAAATTGCATATCTACTTTTTAAGTGCTTCAAAAATCTCTAAAGAGTCTAGTTTTTCCCAAGGATAATCAGCTTGTCCTACTTGTCCACGTGCAGCAACATCAGCATAAAGAAAAGTATTTTTGCTAGGCTTATCTAAACCAAATTTATCTGTAATCCACTTTGGAGTCAAACTAAATGTGTTAAGAACAAATGCTGAAAGAGCATCATCATCTACACTTGAAAATGTTCCAAAAGTATCTACGCTAACAGAAACTGGCTTTGCAACACCTATCGCGTAAGAGAGTTGAACTGAACACTTTTTTGCTAGTCCACTTCCAACGATATGTTTTGCTATCCAACGTCCTGCGTAAAGACCACTTCTGTCTACTTTTGTATAGTCTTTAGAACTCTGAGCACCACCACCAATTGGTGAGTAACCACCAAAACTGTCGACTATTAGCTTACGTCCTGTAAGACCTGAATCGTGAAGTGGACTATGGTTTACATAACGTCCTGTTGGGTTTATGTGTATGATTGTGTCATTTGGATCATATAGTTCTGTTGGCAGTCCCGCATCATCTATAAGACTTTTTAAAAGTGTTCTTACCTCTTCAATTGGCATTGACTCTGTTGAAGGAGCAGAAACTACTATTGTATGAATCTTTTGAGGTTTACAGTTTTCAAAATTTGCTTTTGAACCATAATCAACAGTAACTTGAGTCTTAATGTCAACTCCAAGCTTTTGGTTGTTTTTTAACGCGTAGCTATATACTTTATCACTTAGCATACGAGCATACATTATTGCTGCTGGCATAAGCTCTTTAGTCTCACTTGAAGCAAAACCAAACATAATTCCTTGGTCACCTGCTCCAATCTCACCACTGTCTTGGTCGACACCTTGGTTAATATCTGGGCTTTGTTGATTTAAAAGTACTTGAACATCTACATCTTCAGGGTATAAACACTGTTCTCTTGTAAACGCTGATTTTCCATCGTATCCAATTTTTACTAAAGCTTCTTTTACTATTTCTACATAATCTGGATGATTTTTACTTGCTACTTCACCACCAACTATAACGTGCTTTCCTGCTACAAAAACTTCACTTGCTACGCGTGAGTTTTTGTCGTTAATTAAGAGAGCATCTACAATGCTATCTGAGATTATATCTGCACATTTGTCTGGGTGTCCTGCACTTACTACTTCACTAGTGAAGAGGTATTGTTGTTTGTTTTCCATTATTTGTTTTCCATTTCTTTGTTTTCCTGATTTCAGAGACTTTTTGTTCACACAAAAATTTTATTGTCAATTGCTAATGCAATAGATAATAAACACTGAAAACTCGTTTTCCATCCTTTTGTTGTCCATTTTTTAGAGAAACTTTTTGCTCTGCAAAACCGCTATTCGCTAGTTTTGTTTTCCTTAAGAAAAAGTTCAAAAAATAAATTTTTTAAAAGTTTGAATTGAGGCTTTTATACCCACCGCTGTATTTCTAAAAGAGTATATTACTCCTATTTAACTTAAAATAAAATTCCACGTAGGAATTACCAAAAAAGAGAAGAGAATACCAAGTCCCAATGTGTTGATTGCTAAGTCTTTTTGCAGCCCTCCTCTTATGGCTAATACTGTTGCCATAGTCATCGGTGGCATCGCAATCTCTATAAACGTAACTCTCATCCAAATTGCACCAAAATCAAAAAATGGATAGAGTAAAACCAACATAATTAGAGGTACTAAAATCATCTTAATAAGAAGTGCTACCATACTCTCTTTAAAAAAGTTTTTAAATGCTCTTATTTCTAGCTTCATACCAACTATCATGGTTACAAGAGGTATAAGTGTATATTCAAGTTTTATCAAAATTCCCTCAACAAAATCAGGAAATACTACACCATGAAGTAAAACAGCCGCAATAATCGCCATCAAAGGAGGTGTCATAATCATCTTGAATTTCTGTTTTATAGTAGTCTTCTCTTCACGCCCAGCTCCCCAAGCTATAAGAACCATACCAATGGTAAGAAGTGCCACAAAACTACCTATTTGGTCATAAACTAAAGGGTAAACCAACTCTTTAGATGAAAACATAGACTCAACATAAGAGAAGCCTACAAAGGAAGTATTGCCAAAAATAGAAACTACCATAAAAGTAGCCAATACTTTCCGTTCTAACTTAAGTATTTTGCCTATAATATATGAGACAATAGTAGCTACAAACATAGCCAAATATGCAATAAAAATTATGTTAAAAACAACTTCATCAAATTCTAACTCTCTTATCTTTACAAGAGCAAGAGCAGGAAGTGAAAAATAAATAACAAACTCTATCAGAGACTCTGATATATCATGTTTAATCATCTTAAACCCATACCCAAGAGCCACAAAAATAAATACTGGCATTATATCTGCTATCAAAATAATCTCACTTTTTTATCTTTACATGTAGAGAGTAGATTTAAGTAATCTTCCCTATTTGCCACCTGCGCACCTAAACTTATGAGATGGTCTGTTGGCATTTGACAATCTATAAAATCTCCACCATTTTTTTGCATAATCTTGCATAACTCCCAAAGAGCTACCTTTGAAGCGTCACTCACTGTACTAAACATCGACTCACCACAAAAAATAGAGCCAATTACAATGCCATAAAGTCCGCCTACAAGTTTGTCGTCTTTGTAACACTCTATAGACTTTGCATGACCCTTTACATGTAGAGCAATATACGCCTCTTTCATCTCCTCACTTATCCATGTATCAGTGCGAAGGTCTTTACATGTAGAGATAACCTCTTCAAAATTTGTATTATATTTTACCGTAAATTTCTTTCTTGATTTTTTTAGTGATTTTGTTACTTTAAACTCACTTGGGAACAGTAAAAGTCTGGGATTTGGTGACCACCAAAGCAGTGGATCATTTGGCGAGTACCAAGGGAAAATTCCACTTCTGTAAGCACTCAAAAGTCTCTCTTCGCACAAGTCTCCTCCCCACGCTAAAAGCCCTTTATCGGTAGCTTTATAAGCGTTAGGGAAGGTATACTCGTCATCGAAGAGTTTAGGAATTTGAACTTGTGTACTCAAACTCTAACACTTTTTTCTTATAGTCTATTTTTACAACTCCACCATTTTTGAGCTTTCCAAAAAGTATCTCATCGCTTAGTGGTGTTTTAATCTCATCGCTTATGACTCTTTGCATTACTCTTGCACCAAGCTCTTTTGAATAACCTTTTTCTGCTAAATATTTTTTAGCTTTAGTTGTAGCTTCAATCTTTATATTTTTCTCTTTTAACTGATTTTCAAGCTCAACAAGTAGTTTTTCAACTACCGAAACCATCACTTCAGTTTTTAAAGCGGAAAAATGAACTATCGCGTCAAGACGATTTCTAAACTCAGGAGCAAAAAAGTCTTTTATTGCATTGCTGCTTTGATGAGATTCTACTTTTGTAAAACCTACTTGTGCAGCCTCTTTTGTTCCAAGGTTTGAAGTCATGATGATAATGACATTTCTAAAGTCAGTTTTATTGCCATCGTTGTCTGTCAAAGTTGCACTGTCAAAAACTTGCAAAAGTATATTTAACAAATCGGGGTGAGCTTTCTCTATTTCATCAAATAAAAGTACACTATATGGATGTTTTTTTATGCACTCTGTAAGCTGTCCACCCTCTTCGTAGCCCACATAACCAGGAGGTGCACCAATCAAACGGCTAACAGTATGCTTTTCCATATACTCACTCATATCAAAACGCTCAAAGTGAATACCCAACTGTTCTGAGAGTTGCTTAGCTACTTCTGTTTTCCCAACACCTGTAGGACCACTAAACAAGAATGAGCCAACAGGACTAGTAGGGTTTGAAAGCCCTGCTCTACTTCTTTTTATAGCAGTTACTAATTTTGCAATAGCTTCATCTTGTCCAAAAACTTTCGCTTTTAGTTTAGTTTCCAAATCTCTCATAAGCTCACTCTCATCACTGCTCACACTTCTTGGAGGTATATTTGCAACTTTTGCTAAAATAGACTCTATGTCATGAACACTTACAGCTTTTCTTTTTCTCTTTTGAAGATGAAAAGATGCTCCAACTTCATCTATAAGGTCAATTGCAGAATCAGGTAAAAATTTGTCATTTATGTACTTTTTAGCAAGTTCAACTGAACTTCTTAGAACTTTTTGAGGGTACTTCACTCCATGATGCTCTTCATAGCGACTTTTAAGTCCTAAAAGAATTTCATAAGAGTCATCTATGCTAGGCTCACTAACATCTAGCTTTGAAAAACGTCTGCTTAATGCTCTATCTTTATCGAAAAAGTTTCTAAACTCACTATATGTTGTAGCACCTATGCACTTTATCTCTCCCGTTGCCAAAGATGGTTTCAGTAAGTTTGACAAATCCATAGAGCCACCACTTGTAGCACCTGCACCAACTATAGTGTGAATCTCATCAATAAAAAGTATCGCATTTGGTTTTGCTTTTAGTTCTGTTAAAACATCTTTTAAACGCTTCTCAAAATCACCCCTGTACTTTGCCCCACTCAAAAGTGAGCCAATATCTAGTGCATAAAGCTTTGCATCTTCAAGTATTTTAGGAGTCTCATTTTTAGCAATTTTCAAAGCCAAACCCTCGACGATAGCTGTTTTTCCAACTCCAGCTTCACCAACTAAGATAGGATTGTTCTTTTTACGACGACACAAAACTTGCATAAGACGTTGAACTTCATCCACGCGACCTATAAGAGGGTCGATTTTGTCTTTTTTTGCCAACTCTACAAGGTTAACAGTGTACATCTCTAAAGCACTTTTTTTATCTGTTTCTTCTATTGAAGGATCTTCATGATTTGTTACAATCTCTAAAATGTCTAGTTTTTCAACACCAAACTGCTTTAAAAGTTGAACACTATATGAGTGCTCTTCATCAAACAGAGCTATAAGCATATCAGTAAGATTTGCCTCACTTTTGCCAGAACCTCTTACGTGCATCATCATACTCTCTATAACTCTTGTAAGTGAGACCGTTTCAAATGGCTCAGAGTTATTTGTTTCGTTAATTTTCTCTATATTTTTAACAAAATAAGCTTGTAAATTTTCTCTTAAAGCCTCAACATCAACTCCACACTCACTAAGAATATTTACTATGTTTTGATTATGAATGAGTGCAAAAAATATATGCTCTACTGTTATATACTCATGTCTGTTTTCTTTAGCAAAGCTAATAGCATCACTAAAGATTGAATTCAATTCGGCACTTACCATTACTCTTCCTCCATAACTGCTCTTAATGGAAATTTACTCTTTTTTGCAAAGTTCAGCACCTGAGCAACTTTTGTTTCAGCTATTTCATGAGTATAAAGCCCACAAAGACCACTTCCTTGATTATGAATACGAAGCATAATTGCATATGACTCTTCTTCATCTTTATGAAAAATATTCATCAAAGTACTCACAACAAACTCCATACTAGTAAAATCATCATTAAGAAGTAAGACCTTATACATCTTAGGTTTTTTTAGTTCTATATCCTCTGCTAATTCATGCTCGTATTGGTTTTTCATTATTTGATTTTCTCAATATCTTTTTTTATAACTTCAGTTTCTATAGCTCCAATATAAAACATATTATCTGGATTTCCTTCGTATATATCTGTTACCTTTTGGTACTTTCCATCTTTTAACACTACTTTGAACGGAACCTGTACTGCTTGATTATAGCTAATATCTTGTGTTATTGTATTTACTATTTTATCATTATCTGGTGAATTTACTATAAAATAATACGCATTGAACTTTGAAGAAAAGTTGTCTACAACATACTTATCTGTTACAGATTCTAGGTAAGTAAACCCAATGAGAAGAACATCTTTATCGTTTTTTAATTGAAAATCCATAAGGTTTGCTGCTTCTTTCTGGCATGGTTTACAAAAAGTTCCAAAAATATCTAGTATAAGTATTTTACTTTCATCTCCTTCTAAAACAAAACCACCATTTTTTCGTAAAAGTGTGACTTTACTTCCAACAACACTCTTAAGTTCTAGTCTATCACCATTTTTATAAACTGGCTTTTCAGCACTTCCCTCTTCAACACCACATCCAATAAAAACAAAGACCAATACTAAACTAACTAAAACTTTCCAATAACGCATAAATATCCTTTGAACTTTTATATATATTTTATCAATAAATAGTAAATATTTTAT
>CAZHBU010000055.1:0-12530 GCA_964530865.1 uncultured Sulfurospirillum sp. | reverse complement strand
TGGTAAAAGTACTGACATAAAAATGCAACTTGCAAAACGCCATGATGATAGTTTTTTATGGGTTTTAGATGAACATCTTCAAAATAGTTTTTATCTTTCTAGCGGAGATGATTTGTTAGATATAAAACTCATTCAACTTCATAGATTGTTAGATAAAAGCATAAATGCAGTACTTTTTGCAGAGGTTAATTTAGAA
Organism: uncultured Sulfurospirillum sp.; assembly: GCA_964530865.1. Classification (GTDB taxonomy): domain Bacteria; phylum Campylobacterota; class Campylobacteria; order Campylobacterales; family Sulfurospirillaceae; genus Sulfurospirillum_A. The sequence continues at coordinate 12,334 of CAZHBU010000055.1, read as the reverse complement.
GATGAATAATCCTCTTAGTCACATACTTGTTTGCTCAGACATTGAAAAAGCTTATGAGCATGTGCAAGAGGAGTATGCCAATTTTAGAATTTGTTCTTTTTTAAATGAGAAAGATGATTTTCTTTTAGATGATGCTAAAAAAGTTGTAAAAGAGGCATATATAGCTGAAGTGAAACCTAAGATTTTAGTTTTAGGGGCAAAGGGGTACAGAGTTGAGGCTCAAAACTCACTTCTAAAAATTCTTGAAGAGCCTCCACGAAATATAGTTTTTATTCTTATTGCTCCAACAAAAACAGTTTTTTTACCTACAATTCGTTCTCGCATGGGCTTACAAGAACTAAAAATAGAAAAAGAGATAGTTCACTCAGGACTAAATCTAAAGAACCTTTGTGAGAAAGATATATATGAATTTGTTAAAGCTCACTCTCGCATAAGTAGAGTTGAGCTTAAAGAGATTATACAAGCTATAGTAAGTGAAGCAGTACTTGAACATGGTGTCTCTTTTACAGAAGCAGAACTTACTCATTTTGGTAGATTACTAGAACTTGCCCAGTTAAACTCTCGCCCTCAAAATATGCTTTTTACTCTTTTGATTTCTATTATGAAGAGAAAAAGAGCTTAGATGAATTTCATTGGCTCAAAATTTAAACTCTCTTCTTGGATAGAAAAAGAGATTAAAAAAGTAGTTAGAGGTGATCTATCTCAAAAAGTTTTTTGTGACATATTTGCAGGTACTGGCATAGTTGGAAGAACATTTAAAAAAGATGTAAAACAAGTCATAAGTAATGACTTAGAACATTTCGCTTATGTTTTAAATAGGAACTATATTCAAAATAGTAAAAATATAGAAGACAAAGAGAGATACCTAGAAGAGCTAAACAGTTTATCTTTGATAGATAATGGTTTTATTTATAAAAACTACTGCTTAGGTAGTGGAAGTGGAAGGCAGTACTTTAGTGATGAGAATGGTAAAAAAATAGATACTATTAGAAGTAAAATAAAAGAGTTAAAGCTACATAAAAAGATAGACGATAGTTTATACTACTTTTTATTGGCTTCTCTTTTAGAGAGTGCTGACAAGGTTGCAAATACAGCTTCTGTATATGGTGCTTTTTTAAAATATACAAAAAAATCAACTTTAAAAAAGATGGTTTTAGAACCAGCCAATTTTTTGGAGAACAAGAATAGTCATAAAGTTTTCAATCAAGATAGTAACGAGCTTATTAAAGAGATAAAAGGTGATATATTGTACCTTGACCCGCCTTATAATCAAAGGCAATATAGTGCCAATTATCATCTTTTAAATACAATATCGATTTATGATGATTTTACCCCTATTGGTAAAACTGGTATGAGAGATTATAATCGCTCAAACTACAGTAGTAAAAGAGTAGTAAATCAAAGTTTTGAAGAACTTATAAAAAATGCAAATTTTAAGTATATATTTTTGAGTTACAATAGTGAAGGTCTTATGAGCCAAGATGATATAAAAACTATTATGGAGAGATATGGAAGATATACATTAAAACAGAAAAAATATAAACGTTTTAAAACTGAAAATAGATTTAATAAAGACAATAGTACTTTAGAGTCTCTACATGTATTGGAAAAATGTTGAAAATATATAGATTAAATAGCTCTACATGTAGAGAAAAACTTTTTGAAAAGATAGGTTCTACGGAAGCTGGGGCAAAGATACTTAAAGATAAAGCTAACTTAAACCTCATATACATAAAAGACATAAAAGCACCTGCTGCAAATATACTCAAACAAGATGCGCTTAGCATTGGTGCAGACTTGGCAGTGAGCCGTGATACGGTTACATGTAGAGATGAATTTAGTGATGCAGTTCTTATCCTCAATGATGCACAGTTAAAAATCTTAAGTAAAAAAGAGTTGGCACAGCCATTTGGATTGAAAAAACTTGCAACTGAGTTAAAAGAGTTTTTAGTAGAAAAAAACCATAAAGTAAGAGTTATGGGTATTTTAAATGCAAATGAAGATAGCTTCTTTAGTGGAAGCAGATTTGATGGACAAGAGGCACTTTTACATGTAAAGAAAATGATAGAAGAGGGTGCAAGCATAATCGATCTTGGTGGTGTATCTTCACGTCCTGGGAGTGAGGGTGTTAGTGAAGAGGAAGAGTTAAGCAGAATTAAACCTATTATTGATATGATATATGAGGCAAAGTTGTATAAAAAAGTCGATTTTTCTATAGATAGTTACTCTCCATTATGTGTTAAGTATGCTTTAGAGCATGGTTTTTCTATAGTCAATGACATAACAGCTCTACAGAGTGATGAAGTTGCAAAACTTGTAGCCTCGTTTAATGCGACTGTGGTTTTGATGCATAAAAGTGGTACTACTAAAGATATGCAAAAAAATCCAGAGTATAAAAATATAATTTTAGAAGTTGATGAGTTTTTTCAAGAACGTATAAAAAGAGCAAAAAGCTTTGGGATAAAAAATATAGTTTTAGATGTTGGAATAGGGTTTGGTAAGAGTTTAGAACACAATCTACTTTTAATAAAACACCATGCTCATTTTTTGCATCTAGGATATGAACTTCTTATAGGAGCAAGTAGAAAATCAATGATAGATATGATAAGTAAATCGAACGTAGAAGATAGGCTAAGTGGGACGTTAACACTGCATCTAAAAGCTGTTGAAGAGGGAACAAGCATAGTGAGAGTTCATGATGTGAAAGAACATGTACAAGCATTTAGAGTTCAAAATGCTTTACAAAAGGTTGTAGTGTGAATATAGAAGCAATAGCAATAGAGTACAATGTACCAGAGTATTTAGTTATTTTAATACCAGTCATACTTTTTATAATGGTAATTTTTTTAGTAGTTTTAGCATTTAAAATTTTTGAGCCAAAGTTTAAACTATATAAAACTGATAGGTTTCATGGAATGCTTTGGAAGTGGAAGTATAAAGGTGAGAAAATAATTGACCTTTGGTGTTACTGTCCTACGTGTAACTCAATGCTTATAGTAGATGATGACAATTGTAAAGCAACTTCAAATCTAGGTGATAAGGTGACTTTTTTTGTTTGCAATGAATGCGGAGGTCATGAAATAGGTCGCATAAAAGGTGGAGACAGACATTATGCCCTAAAAGTTGTTATTAGAGCTATATTGGCAAAGATAAGATTGAAAACATTTGATATATACGCACATAAATAATGGAGTTTGAACTATATTATTATGCAATTTTTTTAGTAGCAGGATTTTTAGCAGGTTTTATAGATAGTATTGCTGGAGGTGGCGGTATTATCACTGTTCCTGTCCTTTTAGCTTCTGGTATGCCTCCTCATATAGCACTTGCTACAAACAAACTCCAAAGTTCATTTGGAAGTTTTACAGCTTCAACAAACTATATACGAAAAGGCTTAGTCAACCTTAAAGATGTCTATCTAGGAGTTATATTTACCTTTATGGGTGCAAGTTTAGGAACTTATTCTATCTTGCTTGTAGATGCTAGTATGCTTAGTAAAATTATACCAATTATGCTTGTTATTATTTTTTTATATACTTTTTTTACTCCAAAATTGGGTAGCGAAGATAGGCATCATAGACTAAAACCAGCTCTTTTTTATCTTATATTTGGTATTTCTATAGGTTTTTATGATGGGTTTTTTGGACCTGGAACAGGAAGCTTTTGGACTATAGCTATAGTCACACTTTTAGGACTGAATCTTAAAAGTGCAACTGCACAAACTAAAATTATGAATTTTACAAGTAACATAGTTTCCTTAGGTGTTTTTATCATAGGTGGACAAGTTTTATGGCTTGTTGGTATATTGATGGGCTTAGGACAAATACTTGGTGCATACATTGGTTCTAGTTTAGTTGTTAAAAAAGATGTTGCTTTTATACGTGTTTTCTTTTTAACAATTGTAGGTATAACGATAGTAAAACTTATATATGATAGCTATTTAGTAAGTTGATATTTTTTTCATTAATAAATTTAGTTTATGAACAAGAGATTCAAAACTAATTTTAAACCAAATTTTGCTATCCTAGTATATGACAAAAGATAATTACAAAGAAAAATTAGAACTTTTAAAAAGGTATGCTTATGCATATTATGTTCAAGATGACCCAATAGCAACAGATGAGGAGTATGATACTCTATATCGTGCTATTGAAGCCTATGAAAAACAAAATCCCTTACAAGTAGATGAGTATTCTCCAACAAGAAGAGTTGGAGGAGTGATAAGAAATGGCTTTAGTAAAGCAACTCATAAGGCTCGTATGTGGAGTATGGAAGATATATTTAATAAAGAGGGACTTGTTACTTGGATAGAAAGAATCCATAAAAATATAGATGGAGCAGAATTTTTTTGTGAGCCAAAATTTGATGGGGCTAGTATGAATCTTCTTTATGATGATGGTAAACTTATTCAAGCAATTACAAGAGGCGATGGAAAAATTGGTGAAGATGTAACCGAAAATGTAAAAACTATTCATTCTGTTCCTTTAGAAATAGACTATGGTGGTTCTATTGAAATTCGTGGTGAAGTAGTCATAAAAATGACAGATTTTGAAATTATAAATACTCAAAGATTGGAAGAGGGTGAAGCCCTTTTTGCAAACCCTAGAAATGCAGCAGCAGGAAGTCTAAGACAGCTAGATAGTTCTATTACAGCTAAGAGAAGACTTGTTTTTCAACCTTGGGGCATTGGTGAAAACTCACTTTCTCAAACAAAACTTTCACAAAAGATGGATTTTATTTATGAGCTTGGATTTTTGAAACCACCTATGCAAAAAGCGTGTAACTCCATTGAAGAGATAGAAGAGTTTTACCAAAGAATTGTCTCAAAAAGAGATAAGATACATATGATGATGGACGGTATGGTTATCAAAGTAGATAACATAGAACTTCAAGAAGATTTAGGCTATACCGTTAAGTACCCAAAATGGATGTGTGCATATAAGTTTCCTGCGGTTGAGAAGATAACTCGCATAAATGATGTGACTTTTCAAGTGGGGAGAACTGGTGTTATAACTCCTGTGGCTGAAGTAGAACCAGTTGACATTGATGGTGTAACAGTGGAGCGTGCAACTCTTCATAACTTTGATGAAATAAAGAGAAAAGATATACGCATAGGCGATAGCGTTATCATCATACGAAGTGGTGATGTTATACCAAAAATTATAAAAGTGATAGAAGAGCGTCGTGATGGTAGTGAAATTGAGATTCAAAGAGTAACCGTATGCCCTACATGTAACTGCGAACTACTAGACGAGGGTGCTTTAATAAAGTGTCAAAACTTGGAGTGTAGTGATAGGGTAGTAAACTCTATAACGCATTATGCTTCTAAAAAAGCTCTTTATATAGATGGCTTGGGTGATAAGATAGTAGAACAACTTCACAAAGAAGAGTTAATCAAAAGTGTAAAGGATTTGTACTCTTTACATGTAGAACAACTTTTAGAACTCGAGGGTTTTAAAGAGAAAAAAGCGGTTAAACTATTAAAAGCAATAGAGAGTAGTAAAGGTGTTTTTTTAGATAAGTTTATCTATGGCTTGGGCATAGAACACATTGGTGAAGTAGCAGCTAAAACTTTGGCTTTAGAGTATGGTTTTGATTGGGTAAATAAAAAAGCAGATGAGATAGTAGCACTTGATGGCTTTGGAAGTGAGATGAGTGAGAGTTTAGAAGAGTTCTTACATGTAAATCATGAAAATATAATTGAGCTTCAAGAGATAGTAGAGCCTAAAGAGTTAGAGAAATTAGAAACAAAAGAGTCTATTTTTAGTGGAAAAGTTGTAGTAGTTACTGGGGCCATGAGTCAAAGTAGGGGAGAGATTAAAAAGCTTCTTGAAGAGTATGGTGCTAAAGTAACTGGTAGTGTATCTAAAAAGACAGATTACGTGGTTTATGGTGAAGATGCTGGAAGTAAGTTTGAAAAGGCTGTAAGTTTGGGTGTTGAAACGTTGAGTGAAGATGAGATGAGGAAGCTAATTTGAGATTAGATGTATATTTGTTTGAAAATGGTTTAGCACAGAGTAGAAACAGAGCTAGTGAGATGATAAAAAATCGAGAAGTTTTAGTTGATGACAATGTTATTACAAAGGTTTCATTTAAAGTAAGTGAAGATAGCAAGATTGAAGTAGAAGAAAAAACTCAATATGTAGGACGAGCAGGAAACAAGCTAAAAGGATTTTTGCAGGATTTTAAAGCTCTACATGTAGAGGGTATGAATTGTCTTGATATTGGCAGTAGTACGGGTGGTTTTGTGCAAGTTTTACTTGAAGAAAAAGCTTTACATGTAAGTGCGGTTGACGTTGGTAGTGAACAGCTTCATGTGAGCCTAAGAGAGGATAAACGAATAAGCCTTTATGAGCAGACCGATATAAGAGAGTTTAAGAGTGAAGTAAAGTTTGATTTGGTTACTTGTGATGTTTCATTTATTGGTATTGAGCAAATTCTAAATGACATAGACAGACTCTCGAACGATAAAATTTTGATACTTTTTAAACCTCAGTTTGAAGTGGGAGTTGGAGTAAAACGCTCAACAAAAGGTGTGGTAAAAGATGAATTTGCTATCAAAAAAGTTAAAGAGAAGTTTGTAGCTAAGTGTTTTGCTCTTGGCTGGGAACTGCTTGAAACTAAAGAATCAATACTGAAAGGAAAAGAGGGAAATGAAGAGACCTTCTACTGTTTTAGTAAAAGATAATGTCGATACTATCGCAATTGGTAGTTTTGATGGTATACATTTAGGACATATGCAACTTATAGATAGGCTTGGCGAAAATGGGGCTTTGTTTGTTATAGACAAAGATCAAGCAAACCTAACTCCTGGGCTTAAACGTGCGGAGTTTTCAAAGTACCCTTGCATGTTTTATCACTTTTTAAAAGTTAAAGATTTAAGTGGTTCAGAGTTTATTAAACTTTTGAAAAAAGAGTTTATAAATCTAAAAAAGATTGTTGTTGGTTATGACTTTCTTTTTGGTAAAAAACGCTCTTGTAATACTGTTGATTTAATAGAACTTTATGATGGGGAAGTTGAAATTGTTGAAGAGTTTTTATATGATGGTGTGTCAGTTCACAGCTCTTTCATAAGAGAAGCTCTTATAAATAAAGATATAGACAATGCAAATAGACTGTTTGGAAGAGAGTATTCTATTATAGGAAAAGTTATATCAGGTCAAGGTTTGGGAAAAGAGGAGCTATATCCTACTATAAATATTAAAGTAAAAGACTATCTACTTCCTAGTGATGGAGTGTATGCTTCAAGGACAAAAATAGAAGCAAAAATCTATGATTCGGTCTCATTTATAGGTACTAGAGCTAGTACAGATGGAAATTTTTCTATAGAGACGCATATACTTGATAGTGATATTTTAGTGGGTGATGAGGTAGAGATCTTTTTTGTTCATTTTCTAAGAGAAAACAGAAAATTTAGTGATTTAAAAGACCTTAAAACGCAGATAACCATAGATATAAATAGTGCAAAGAGTGCTTTAAATGTTTGTAAGGTATATCCTCGTGGATAAAGTTTTTTCAAAACCAATAAAAAAACAGTTCGAGTTTGATGAGAGTGTAGCGAGTGTTTTTGATGATATGCTTGAACGCTCAATCCCTTTTTACAAAGAGGTTATTTCATTAGTTTGTGATTTGGTAGAATTGCAGTGTGAAAAAGATGCAACTATCATAGATTTGGGCTGTTCTACTGCAAATACGCTCCTTCATCTTTATCAAAAATCACACACTTACAACCTCATAGGTATAGATAGTTCAGAAGCAATGTTAGAAAATGCAGCTAAAAAAACAAGTGCTTATGGTGCTAAAATAGAGCTTGTTAATGCAGATATGACAAAAGTAGATTTGAGCAATGCCGATGTAGTAATAGCAAATTATATGTTGCAGTTTATAAGACCACTAGAGAGAGATAGATTTGTAAAAAATATACATAGTTCATTAAAAGAAGATGGGGTTTTTATATTTAGTGAAAAAATCATTTTTGAAGATAAAGTTCTAAATAAACAGATGATTGATTTGTACTATAAGTTTAAAAAAGATCAGGGTTATAGTGAGTTTGAGATAGCTCAAAAAAGAGAAGCTTTAGAGAATGTTTTAGTACCTTACACTGAAGAGGAAAATAAAAAAATGATTCTAGATGCTGGTTTTAAGAGCATAGAATCACTTTTTAAATATGGTAACTTTATAACATTTGTAGCTAAAAAGTAGGTCTACTATCTAAAAAGATGTTTATGAGTTGTTTTTAGTGAGTTAATTACTTGAACAACCTCTTCAAATCCCATTTCAGCAGTCTCTTCATCATCATCAAAAAGATCATCAAGACCTTGAAGATACGCATCAACTGCATCAGGTATTTTTTCTTCTTGCACTCCTGCAAAATGAAGAGCAGCTCCTAGCATATCTGCTAATTGCATTGCAATTTCATCTATTTCAAATTCTGCTTCTTCTAAAGCATCTGTTAAATTTTTAGCCATTGTGTACTCCTTTGGTTATTATTATATCTTTTACTTGTTTTCTTATATTATCATATATGAAACTATCTTTAAAGCTATTTAAAAGTCCACCACTTGCATTTGGGTGTCCTCCGCCATTTCCAATGCGTCCTGCCATTTTACTAACGTCTAGTTTACCATTTGCTCTTAAGCTTATAGTTTTTCTTGAAGTTATATCCATGAAAAAGTCATAATCAGGATTTGCTTTTAAAAAGTCATTGCCTATAACAGAAACATTACCAATGTTATAGGTTAATATGCCTTTAAAATCTCCATAGTTGATAGTCATTTTATCTCTATTTTTTGTAAGCATACTAACGTTACATGTAGAGACTAGATTGCTTAGTGTATCATCTTTGGTTGTCTTGAAAAATTCTTTTTTTATTGTATGCATTGCAGAGTCTAAAGCAATATGTGGATTTGTTTCCAAAAAGTATGGTTGTATCTCTTTTAATATGTTAAACATATATGCAGAGTTTTCTTTGTTAAACATGATCCTATTTATCTCTCTTGCTCCACTTATGAGTCCAAGACAGACTTTTCCTAGTTCAAACTCAGGCTTATCATCAAGCCAAATATCAACAGCATTAATAACATCTACCAGTTTTGATAACTTTTTGTCTTCACTCATGATTACACTAAAAAAGTCGTATGTTATTTTGGTTGCGCTTCTGTTGTGGTCAAGATAGTACCAATCATACTCATTTGCACAATCTTGCCCACTTTTATGATGGTCAAGTAGAAGAAGTTTTACCTCTTTTTGGTTCGTTTTTACTTTGCCTTCCAAGTCTTTAGCTTGTTCTGGTGTGAGGTTTAAATCGGTTATAAGTATTAGATTGTTTTCTACATCACTTGAAGCTATTGATTGAATGATTTGATTTACTCTTTCGTTTATCTCTTTTCCATAGTTTGAGTTTAAAAACTCAACATTTTTAAAAAAGTGATTTGTTACCATTTGGCAACCGTAACCATCTAGGTCTGTGTGTGATAGATGGTATATTTTATATTTTTCCATTTTGTTGTCGAGGACAGGCATCTTTTACTTCGTAAAACCAGCCAGTCCCGCTCCTTTCTTTATTTTGTTATCGAGGACAGGCATCTTTTACTATGTAAAACCAGCCAGTCCCGCTCTGTCTATTTTTGATTATAAATTTTCAATTTCTACGCTACCCATGACTTCAAATTTTGCTTTTGAGTCAATCTCTGCATGGCTTAACACAACGATATCTAATCCAAACTTTTCAAAAATATCAGTCAACGCTTTTCTTAACATCGGATCAACAATGATGACAACAGGTGCAATTCCACGTTGAAGTAGCTTTGTAGCTTCATCGCTAACGACTTGTACAAGTGTATTTATTTGTCCTATGTTGAGAAGTAGCTCTCTTACTCCATCTCTATCATGAGATGCATCTAAGAGTTTTTGTTCAGTATTTGCATTAAAAGTTAGTAGTTTTAAGATACCATCTTCATCAACATACTGTTTTGTTATCATACGAGATAGTTTAGCACGAACTTGTTCAACTATAATATCTAAGTTTTTAGTAACTTCTGCTACGTCACTTACAGTTTCAAGTATAGTGAGTAAGTCTTTTATAGGTATCTTCTCATGAAGTAGTGCTTTGAGTACTTTTTGAATCAGACCAATTGAAGCTACTTTTAGACAGTCTTCAACTATGACAGGATAACTCTCTTTTAGTTTTTCAACAAGGCTTTGGACTTCTTGACGAGTAAGAAGCTCTTCAGAGTGTGATTTTATAAGTTCACTCATATGAGTTGAAATTACAGTAGCAGGATCAACTGCCGTGTAGCCTTTTATGATGGCATCTTCTTTTATTTTTGGGTCAATCCAAAGTGCATCAAGCCCAAATGCTGGCTCTTTTGTAGGCATACCTTCCACTTCATCGGTTACAAGACCACTATCCATTGCTAAATACTTATCTGGGTATATTTCTCCCTCGCCAATAGCAATACCTTTTAGCAGAAGTTGGTATTGATTTGGTTGAAGATGTAAATTATCTCTAATTCTTACTTGCGGGATAAGATAACCAAAATCTCCAGCTATTTTACGTCTCATACTTTTGATACGCTCCAATAGATCTCCACCTTGTGCAGGATCCGCAAGTTTAATGAGTTGATAACCCAAATCAAGTTCTAAAACTTCGAGTTTTAGTATATCGCTAAGAGCTAATTCTTCCTCTTTTTTCTCTTCTTCAGGACTCTTTCTAGGTGCTTGTGGACGAGATGGCTCTCCTTTGGCATTTGCTTCTGAGAGTTTAGTTCCTGGCTTTGGTTGTTGAGGATCTTTGTGCTTAGCAAAAAATTTGTCTATAGAAAAAGTACCATCTTGAGTAACTTTTACAAGATACCCAAGTCCCAAAAAGATAAGTCCTACGAAACCTAAAGAAAATGTCGGAAGACCTGGTACTATCGCAAACATCATCATAATAAAGCCTACTATGATTAGTGTTTTATACTCACTAAAAAGTTGATCAATGGTGCTATCAGAAAAGTTTTTACCATCATCGCCTTTACTCGCACGAGTTATGATGATGCCAGTTGCAGTCGAGCTTATAAGAGCAGGAAGCTGAGAAACTAAACCATCGCCAATAGTCAATATAGTATATGTTTGAGCACTTACTGCTGCATCTAAATCATGTTGGAATGCCCCAATGAGAAAACCACCAATAATGTTAATAATAGTAATAATAATTCCAGCAACAGCGTCACCTTTAACAAACTTACTAGAACCATCCATTGCTCCATAGAAGTTTGCTTCTTGGATGATAGCTTCACGACGTTCACGTGCTGTTTTTTCATCGATTAGACCAGCATTCAAGTCAGCATCTATGGCCATCTGTTTTCCAGGCATTGCATCGAGTGTAAAACGAGCAGCAACTTCTGCAACTCTTGTTGAACCTTTGGTAATAACCATAAAGTTAATCAAAACTAAAATTGAAAACACAATGATACCTATAACATAGTTTCCACCAACAACAAACTGACCAAAACTAGAGATGATACTACTAACAGCATCAGTACCCTCATGGCCTTTACTAAGTATCATTCTTGTAGTTGCAATGTTAAGTGAGAGTCTATATAGTGTTATGATTAAAATTAGAGTTGGAAATGTAGTTAAATCTGTTGGCTTAGGAATATAGAGTGAAATAAGTATAATAAGAACTGAAATAGCAATAGAAATTGTAAGAAAGAAATCTAATACAGCACTAGGCAGTGGAACTATAATAATAGCTATAATAGCTATTATAAAAGCTACAACAGTTAAATCTTTTGCTTTAACAATAGTTTCTAAAAAAGGAGCAATACGAGTAAGCATGCTTTTTTGTCTAGTTGCCAATAGAAGCCTTTTAGGTAATTATATCTTTAAGAGACATATTATCTAAAAAATCATCAATTTTAGATTGAAGTTTGTTTAAAAATGGTAATATTTTACAAAAATCTGCTCTATTATTGGGGCAACACCCAGTGGATGTAGTACATTCTAGTACCATTGTAGGTTTTTTTTCAGCACAAGCCACTATAAGTTTTATAGAAACTTCACTAGGGTCTTTGGCTAGTAAAAAACCACCATGAGCACCTTTGAAAGACTTTAAAATTCCCTCTTTTGCAAGAGATTGAAGTATTTTTGCTAGAAAGCTTTTAGAAATGCCAAGCTGAGTTGATAGAGTATCAACATCTTGAGGTGTCTCTTTTTGAGAAATCATTATCAATGATAACAGGGCATATTCACTTGCTTTTGTTAGTAGCATACACAATCCTTTTAAATAAGAGTAAAATTGTACTAAATATAAACTTGTTTTTCCTTTACATGTAGAAGTTAGATGTAT
>CAZHBU010000054.1:2176-12657 GCA_964530865.1 uncultured Sulfurospirillum sp. | reverse complement strand
ATACTTCATATAAAGTACCCATTTGTACTTCAAACTACACAAAATACAAACAAATACCTGGCTTGTGATGAAAAAACTTGTTTTGCGATAGACAAAGAGTTCAAAAATATAGTAAAATACATAGAAAAAATAAAGTGAGATAAATTTATGATAGAAACATTTAGAAATGCAACCATAGAAGATTTACCGCAGATAGTAAAAATATATAATAGAGCTATAGAAGATGGCATTTCAACAGCTGACAGTGAAACTGTAACAGCAGATGAGAAGATAGATTGGTTTAGAGCCCATGACAAAGAGAAGCGACCAATTTTGGTAAAAGAGTACCATGGAAAAGTGATAGCTTGGATATCTCTACAACCTTTTTATCCACATCTTGCTTACGAGAAGAGTGCAAGGATAAATATCTATGTTGATAGTAACTTTAGAGGTAAAAAACTAGGACAGATGTTCTTAAGAGAGATTATAGATATGGCAGAAGAGTTCAATATAGAAAACTTTTTAGCTCTTATATTTGCTGATAATCCTGCAAGCTTGAAGCTTTTTAAGAAATTGGGCTTTAAAGAGTGGGGAAATCTTCCAAGTGTTGCTAAAATTCATCAAGAGGATAAAGACTTGCTTATCTTAGGATTAAAAATAAAGTGATAAAATCAATAATATTCGATATGGATGGAACTCTCCTTGATAGCAGTCTGGCCATGACCATAAGCGTAAACCATGTAAGAGATAGTTATGGACTAAAACCCATAAAAAAAGAGTATTTAGAGTTTATCATAAACGCACCTTGCGTGGATTTACCTATGAAACTTTATGATATTAAAGAGTATACAGGAGAGCATAAAGATAGATTTGCAAAACACTATCTAGCTAATGCCAACCTACATGTAAAGCCTTATGATGGAGCTTATGAGCTCTTAGAGTCTTTACATGTAGAGGGATATAAACTTAGTATTGCTACAAATGCAAGTGACTTTTTTGCACGCAATATGCTCGAAGGTCAAGATATGTTGAAGTTTTTCTCTCATATAGTAGGTGCAAACAACGTAGAAAAAAACAAACCAGACCCAGATATGCTCCAACACATAAGTGAGCTTAGTAAAATCCCTTTAGAAAACTCTCTTTTAGTTGGTGATAGCATCAAAGATGAGGGAGCAGCAAAAAGTGCCAATATAGACTTTCTTTTTGCCTCTTGGGGTTATGGAAAAAGTAGTGATTTTACAGAATCGTTTAAAAACATGGCTGAACTTAATGAGTATCTTTTAAAGAGATAGATCCTCTACTCTTATCAATTATTACTTATTATTTTGAAATTTAAACTTCTATTTTTTTAAATCTTTATATATGTTAAATTAATATATTAGTTTAACATAAAATAGGCTAATTTAAGTTTAAATTAATTTTAATGAGTATAATTGTAGCTAATTTGTAGCATAATAAAGAAAAAATGATAAATTAAAATATCAATTAAGTTTAAATTAATATTCTTAATGATACGATTTTTAAGAAGTTAAAAAAGGAGTTGTTATGTTATTAAATGAAAATCGCCTTTTTCCTGCAGATGAAAATTCTAGAGGTATAGCCAAGAGATTATTCAATGAAGTAGAAAAACTACCTATTATTTCTCCTCATGGACACACAGATCCATCTTGGTTTGCCAGTAATAAAAACTTCACAAATGCTACAGATCTTCTTATTGTACCAGATCACTATGTTTTAAGAATGTTAGTTTCTCAAGGATTTAAGTTAGAAAATTTAGGTGTAATTGGTAAAGATATAAACACAGAGAAAGATAAAAGAAAAATATGGAAAATTTTTGCAGAAAACTATTATCTATTTCGTTCAACTCCATCTCGAATATGGATGGATCATACTTTTGAAAATCTTTTTGGTATAAATAAACCATTAAATCAAAAAACAGCAGATTTTTATTTTGATCATATAGGTGAGTGTTTAAAAAAAGATGAGTTTAGACCTAGAGAAATGTATAATAAATTTAATATTGAGATTTTAAGTACAACAGAGTCAGCATTAGATAATTTAGAATTTCATAAAAGTATCAAAAACTCTAATTGGAATGGAAGAATTATAAGCACTTATCGACCTGATAATGTTATAGATCCTGATTTTGATAATTTTAAAGAAAATATAGATAAATTTGGAGAGATAACAAACGAAGATACAACTACTTGGACTGGTTATCTAAATGCACATAGAAAAAGAAGGGAATACTTTATCTCCTTAGGAACAACAGCTAGTGATCATGGATTAAGTACAGCTAATACAGCAGATTTAAATAACGAGGAAGCTAGCAAGCTTTTTGAGAAAGTTATTACTAAAATAGCCAATAGTCATGAAAAAGAACTATTTCGTGCACAAATGCTCACAGAGATGGCCAAAATGAGTATTGAGGATGGATTAGTTATGCAAATTCATCCAGGTTCTCACAGAAATCATAATAAAAATATATTGGATATATTTGGAAGAGACAAAGGTTTTGATATACCACAAAGAACTTCTTATGTAGATGTTTTAAAACCATTATTAAGTCGTTATGGCATGAATAGTAAATTAAATATTATATTATTTACATTAGATGAAAGTACCTATTCAAGAGAGTTGGCTCCTCTAGCAGGAGCATATCCATCTTTAAAACTTGGACCAGCTTGGTGGTTTCATGATAGTCCAAATGGAATGATGCGATATAGAGAATTAGTAACAGAAACAGCTGGTTTTTACAATACAGTTGGTTTTAATGATGATACAAGAGCATTTCCATCTGTTCCTGCTAGACATGATGTCTCAAGAAGAGTTGATTGTTCATTTTTAGCAACACAAGTTGCAAAACATATAATTTCAGAGGAGGAGGCAAGGGAAGTAGCAATTGAATTGGCTTATAAGTTAGCAAAAGTTTCTTACAAATTGTAGGTATTGATATTAGGCTTCTTGCAAAGGTGCTAAGTTTGTTAGTATTTTTATAAGAAGTCTATTTTTAAAAGGAGAAAAAATGAAATTGACAAAGAAATTAGTAGGTATGGTTTTAAGTGTTCTTGTAACATCAAGCTTAGTTCAGGCCAGAGATTTTCGTGCAGCAGATACTCATCATAAAGATTATCCAACGGTACAAGCAGTTAAATATATGGGAGAATTATTATCTAAAAGTTCAAATGGTCGTTTAGGTATTAAAATGTATCCAGGTAGACAACTTGGTGAAGAAAAAGATACTATTGAACAGACTATAGCAGGTGCAATTGACATTGATAGAATAAATCTTGCTCCACTAAATGGTATCGTGCCTGAAACTGCTATCCCAGCATTACCTTATATGTTTAGATCAATTGAACATATGCATAAAGTTATGGATGGAGAGATTGGTGAAAGAATTTTAAAATCTTTAGAAGCTCATGGTCTTATAGGATTAGCATTTTATGATAGTGGTGCAAGAAGTTTTTATAATACAAAAAGAGAGATTAGAAAACCTTCTGATTTAAAAGGTCTTAAAATTAGAGTTCAAAACTCAGATCTTTTTATAGCAACCATGGAAGCACTAGGTGCAAATGCAACTCCTATGGAATTTGGACAAGTGTATACAGCTCTTAAGACTGGTGTTATTGATGGAGCAGAGAACAATTGGCCTTCATATGAGACTACTAGACACTATGAGGTTGCAAAATACTATTCTTTAGATATGCATTCTATGTCACCAGAGGTTTTAGTAATGTCAAAAATTTCTTGGGATAAATTAACAAAAGAAGATCAAAAGCTAGTTAGAGAAGCAGCTAAAGCTTCTGTTCCTAAGATGAGAGAACTTTGGGAGAAAAAAGTAGCTGCTTCTAGGAAGAAAGTTTTAGCAGCAGGAAATAAAGTTGTTTTTGATGTTGATAAACAACCATTTATTGATGCTATGGGTCCAGTATATAAAAAATTTGCCCCTACAGCAAAGTTGAAAAAACTTATTAAAGATATTCAATCTGTAAAATAAGAAAGTTATGCCAAGGCAATTAAGCCTTGGCACTTACTAGTCAGTTTATATAAACTGACTAGTAAGTGCCATAGGGAGGTTTTTATGGATTTGTATTTAAATGGTTGCAAAAAATTATCATCATTAATTTTAACAATTGCTTCTATAGGTTTAATTGTTATGACGATGATTATAACATGGCAGATATTTGATAGATATGTTCTAAATGATACACCAAATTGGTCGGAAAGATTGTCTATATTTCTACTTAACTGGTATGTTTTTTTAGGTGTTGCCGTTGGAGTACATGAAGATTTTCATTTAGGATTGGTCTTTTTAAGAGAAAAAACAAATGGCATATATAAAATTTTAATAAATAATTTTATATATCTTGCTGTCGTAATCTTTGCTGGATACATGTTTTACTATGGTATAATTTTGATGCAACAAACTTGGAGTCACACGATACCTGCACTTGGTATTTCTACTGCTTATAGTTATCTGCCAATACCAATAAGTGCACTACTTATAGTAATATTTTCTATACAACATTTAATTTTAATAAACATAAAGGGAAAAGCATTATGACACTTATTTTACTATTTGGAGCATTTTTTATATTATTAATTGTAGGGGTACCTGTAGCTTTTGCTCTTGGTATATCATCTTTATTGACAGTTATTTATGAGCAACTTCCTCCTTTGATAGTTTTTCAAAGAATGACTGCTGGAATGAGTGTGTTTTCTTTGATGGCTATTCCTTTTTTTATTTATGCAGGAGAGCTTATGGCTCATGGTGGCATAGCAAATAAATTAGTACTTTTAGCAAGTAAAGCTATAGGGCATGTAAGAGGTGGTTTAGGTCTTGTAAATGTTGGCACCTCAATGCTTTTTGGGGGAATTTCTGGCTCTGCTGTTGCCGATGTTTCAGCTCTTGGTTCGACTCTAATACCTGTTATGAAAAAGAAAGGCTATGATGATGATTATAGTGTAAATGTTACAGTAACATCTGCTACAATTGGACTTACTATCCCTCCGAGTCACAATATGATTATATACTCTATTGCAGCTGGTGGAACAGTCTCTATTTCTAATCTATTTTTAGCAGGATTTATCCCAGGTATATTAACTGGATTTTTATTAATGTTTGTTGCTTATGTCGTAGCAATAAAAAGAGGCTATAAAGCAGAAAAGTTTGATGGTATGTTACCTCTTTTTTATGCATTTATCAATGCTCTACCTGGACTAATGACAGCTATCATTATTGTTGGTGGAGTGTTAAGTGGTATTTTTACAGCAACTGAATCAGGTGCTATTGCTGTTGTATATGCTATTTTGGTTTCTACTTTCTTTTATAGAACCTTATCTTGGAAATCTTTTAAAATGGCAACTAAAAATGCGATTAGGACTACTTCTATAGTTTTATTAATTATTGGTTCAGCTTCAGCTTTTGCTTGGTTGCTTGCATTAAATCAAGTTCCAGCTCAGCTTTTTGAATTTCTTCAATCTGTTAGCACAGAACCAATAGTTATACTGATGCTTATAAATGTAATTCTTCTATTCTTGGGAACTTTTATGGACATGTCTCCACTTATTGTTATAACAACACCGATTTTTCTTCCTGTTGTTCAACAATTAGGTATGGATCCCGTTCAGTTTGGTATTATGTTAATGATAAATCTAGGTATCGGTCTTGTGACACCGCCAGTGGGTTCAGTTTTATTTGTAGGCTGTGCCGTTGCAAAAATACCCATTGAAGCTACTATAAAAACAATCTGGCCTTTTTACTTAGCACTTTTTATGGCATTGATGGCAGTAACTTATATACCAGCAGTATCAATGACCCTACCAAGACTATTTGGATAAGGAAAAAAGATGAAATTTATAAAAGATGAACAATATCTTGAATTTATAAAAAAAAGACGTATAAGAAAAGATAAAAATTTGCGACAGCAGATATATAGGATTCTTTTAGACCTTATTACAAAGGGAATTTTAAAACCAAATACCCTTCTTTCTGAGAACAAAATAGCCTTAGGATTTAATGTTAGTAAAACTCCCATAAGAGAAGTAATAAAGAGACTAGAAATTGATGGTCTAATAAAGATACTTCCACAAAGTAGGACATATGTTTTACCTATAGATAAAAACAAAGTAAATAGTTCCCATAAGATAAGAGAAGCTTTGGAGATACTTTTAATAGAAGAAGCGGTAAACAATGCAAATGAAGATGATTTTAAAATATTTGATTCACTCATAGAAAAACAAAAAATTGCAGTAAAAAATAGAAATTTCGATGATTTTTATGAGTACGATGAAGCATTTCATTATCAAATAGCAAAAAGTGCAAATCTTATGGATGCTTGGGATATTTTACAAAAAGTTAAATTACATATTAATCGTGTAAGATGTATGACTAGAGATGATTTTAATTGGAATAGTAAAGTAATTGAAGAACATATCAATATCTTAAAAGCTATAAAAAGTAGAGATTTAGGGATTGCAAGACTTCAAATGACTCTTCATTTGTCCAGGGTTTCTACAGTTTTAGAGAAAGTTTTGATAGAAAAATAGGATAAAATATGATACTTAATAAAAATACTTATATAAATATATCAAAAAATAAATATAATTTTGATGGAGTCGAAACTTCAATAGTGCATTTAGGATTAGGGGCATTTTTTAAAGCTCATCTTTCTTGGTACATAGATAAATACAATGACATTAATAAAGAAGATATATGGGCTATAGAAGCTGTGAGTTTGATGAGTGATACTTCAAAAAGACTTATGAAAAGACAGGATAATCTTTATACATTACATCTAAAAAATTCAAAAAAATCATCATTTAAACTTATATCTTCTCTTAAAGATAGCCTATTTTTAGGTGAAGATAAAAAACATATTATAAATCTTATGACATCTGCAACAGTAAAAATCATAAGTTTAACAATAACAGAAAAAGGTTATTGTTATAGCCCATCAGTTTTAGGATTAGATAAAAAAAATTTAAATATTATACATGATTTAGAAAACTTGAGTAACTCAAAAAGTGCAATTGGGCTTATATGTTATGCTATGCAAGAAAGAAAAAAGCAGGGAATTTGTGGTGTTACTATAATGTCATGTGACAATTTACCATCAAATGGTAAAGTACTAAAAAAAGTAGTTCTTGAGTTTGCTAGTTTAATTGATACTTGTTTAAAAGATTGGATTGAAAATAGTTGTACTTTTCCTTCAACTATGGTTGATAGAATCGTACCAAAGACGACAGATGAGTCAATAGCTCAGATAAAAGACCGTATTGGTATGGATGATTTTGCAGGAATTGTATGTGAAGATTTTTCTCAGTTTGTTGTTGAAGATAATTTTGTTAATAATAAAAAACCAGATTTATCAAAAGTTGGTGTTTTATTTACTAAAGATGTTCAACCTTACGAAAATATGAAATTGAGAATTTTAAATGGAACTCACTCGGCTTTAGCATATATAGGACAATTATTAAAAAAAGAGACTATTTATGAAGCAATAAGTGATAAAGACTTAGAAATTTTTATCATAAATATGCTAAAAAATGAAATAATTATAACTCTTAAAAAGGTAGATGATGTTGATTTTAAAGAGTATTCACAAAGCATAATAAATAGATACAAAAACCCAAATATAGTGCATAAAACTATACAGATTAGCATGGATGGTTCACAAAAATTACCGCAAAGATGGTTAGAAACTTTAAAATACCTTATTGAAAACAATAAAAAATATGATAGCTTTGCTATAGCTTTAGCTTGTTGGATAAAATTTACGTCTTCTAAAGATTTACAAGATAAAGGCATCTATGTAAATGACCCATTGGCAAATGAGTTCAAAAAAATTTGGGAAGAAAATAATCTTCCCAAAGAGATAGTAAGAGCGTATTTTAACCTTAGTGATATATTTAAAAGTTATTTTAGTGAAAAAGAAGAGTTGATTGAAAAAGTTTCAAAAAATCTTAAAAATATAACTAATTTAGAATCTTTGATACAGGAGCTTAACCGTGAAAATGACGTTTAGATGGTACGGTAAAGATGATAAAATATCACTAAAACATATATCTCAAATCCCAGGAATAAATGGTGTTGTTACATCATTGATGCATATAAACGTAGGCGAAGTTTGGAAACTAGAAGAACTATTGGAGCTTAAAAAAAATGTAAATTCTTACAACTTAAACATTGAAGTTATTGAGAGTGTAAATGTTCACGAAGACATAAAGCTTGGTCTTCCTTTGAAAAAAAAATATATAGAAAACTATAAAACGACATTGAGAAACCTATCAAAAATAGGTATTAAAACTGTATGTTATAACTTTATGCCAATATTTGATTGGACAAGAACAGACTTAGAAAAACCTCTTAAAGATGGCTCAACAGTTTTAAGTTTTGATAATGAAACGTTGAAAAATACAGATGCAAATCAGCTTTTTGATATTATTAAAAAAGGATCTAAAGACATTATTATTCCTGGTTGGGAAATTGATAGACTTAGTGCAATAGAGAAGCTTTTTAAACAGTATGAAAATGTAAGTGAGGAAGATTTATGGGCAAATTTAAAGCACTTTTTAGAAGAGATTATTCCTGTTGCAAAAGAGTGTGGTATTAATATGGCTATTCATCCTGATGATCCACCTTTTTCAATATTTGGACTTCCTAGAATCATTACATGTAAAGAAAGTTTAAATAGGTTGGTTAAACTTGTAGATGATAGCCACAATGGCATAACACTTTGTTCAGGTTCGCTTGGACCAAATAAATCAAATGATATTCCAAGTATTATAAGACATTTTGGAGCCATGGGCAGAATCCATTTTGCACATATAAGAAATATAAAACAGATTAGCAATAAAAGTTTTCATGAAAGTTCTCATCTCTCAAGTGATGGAAGTTTAGATTTGTACGAAATAGTAAAAGCATATATAGATATTGGATTTAAAGAACATGTAAGACCTGATCATGGAAGAATGATATGGGATGAAAAGGGTATGCCAGGATACGGTTTGTATGATAGAGCTTTAGGCATAGCCTATCTAAATGGACTTTATGAAGCGATAACAAAAGAAAATAAATGAACAAAGTAGCCGTTATCGGTGAGTGTATGATTGAGTTATATAACACTAAAAAAAATGTATATAAAAAGACTTTTGGAGGAGATACTTTTAATTGTGCAGTTTACCTAAAAAGATCTTCAAGTGATATAGAAATAGAATACATCACAGTTTTGGGTAAAGAGGCATTATCTACACAGATGATAGATTTTTTTCATAAAGAAGAGATACAAACAACCTATATAGATAGGCTAAGCGATAAAACAGCGGGACTATACATAATACATACAAAAGATGGTGAAAGAAGCTTTAGCTACTGGAGAAATGATTCGGCAGCAAAAAAACTATTTTTGACTAACTCTCTTGAAAAAATAAAATTAGATTTAATAGAATTTGATTTGATTTACTTTTCAGCAATTACTTTAGCAATTATGAGTGAAGATGGTAGAAGAAACCTATATGAAACTCTTGATATTGCCAGAAAAAATGGTGTAAAAGTTGCATATGATTCAAACTATAGACCAAGACTTTATAATTCGGTAAGCTCTGCAAAATCTCTACATGTAGAAGCTTTAAAGCATTGTGATATTTTCCTTCCTTCTTATGATGATGAAAAAGAGCTTTGGGGAGATGTTAGCATTGAAGATATAATAAAAAATGCTAATTGTAGTGAAGTTGTAATTAAGCAAGGAGAAGAGGGAGTAGTATATAGTTTTGATGGAAAACGAGCAGAAGTTAAAATAGAAAAATTAGATAAAATAATAGACTCTACTTCAGCGGGAGACTCTTTCAATGGAGCATATCTTGCTGCAAGATTAGAGAATTTCAGCATAGAAGAGTCCATAAAAAAAGCAATTAGACTTGCAGCAAAGGTTATAATGCACAAAGGTGCTATTGTCCCAAAGGAAAAAAATGAGTAATATTATAAATAAATTTGAACAATCTCCAGTCATCCCAGTCTTGACACTGAATGATAAAAATGAAGCTCTTAAGATTGCTGAAGCTTTGATAGAAGGTGGCTTGAGCAACTTAGAAATAACCTTAAGAACCAAAAATGCTCTTACATGCATTGAAGCTATTAAAAAAGAATTTCCTGATGCATTAGTTGGCGCTGGAACTGTCATAAAAACTGAACAGCTTCAACAACTAAAAGATATTGGTGCTTCATTTGCTGTTAGCCCTGGCTTCACAGTCTCTTTGGTAAAAGAAGCAAAAAGCCTAGATATACCTTATCTTCCAGGGGTTTCAACCCCTAGCGAGATTATAGCTCTTTATGAATTAGGTGTTGATTTTCAAAAATTTTTTCATGCAGGCAACTCAGGTGGTTACGACATGCTAAAAGTTTATGCTAGCATTTTTAGAGATATCAAATTCTGTCCAACAGGTGGCATAAGTAGTGGTGATTTTAAAAATTATTTAAAACTGAATAATGTACCATGCTT
>CAZHBU010000054.1:0-2076 GCA_964530865.1 uncultured Sulfurospirillum sp. | reverse complement strand
TGCACAAGGGAATAGTATCTAGTTTTTCAAAGATATAGAGACTCTTTTTTTCTCTAAATCAACACTTAAAATTCTAAGGTTTTTAAACTGCTGATTTATACTCATAACGTCCATTAAATGAGATATGCGTTTGTGTGAATATTCTGAAATATGAAGCAAAGCATCATTTTTTAAACCTATATCTATAAAAGCTCCAAAATCAGTAATATTTCTTACAACTCCACTTACTATATCTCCCTCTTTTAACTCCTCGATACTCTTTATATCTTCACAAAAAGAGACCTGTTCTAACTCTTCACGAATGTCATAACCTGGCTTTTGAAGCTCAAATACTATGTCTTTTAGACTCTCAATACCACAACTAAAATCTATTGAGAGCTGTTGGAGTATGTTGTTGTCTATGGTTTCTAAATCAAACTTATCTTTTATATGTTTTGCAACTTTATAGTTTTCAGGATGGATTCCACTGTTGTCTAAAAATGACTTTCCATTTTTAATACGCAAAAACCCCACACTCTGCTCGTATGCTTTTGCTCCTAACCCCTTTACATGTAAGAGTTCTTTCTTACATGTAAAGCATTTTATCTCATCTCTATAGGCTATGATGTTTTTGGCTAATCTTTCACTTATGCCTGAAACAAAAGAGAGTAGTTTGTATGATGCTGAGTTCAAATCAACCCCAACTCTGTTCACAAGAGCGAAGGTAACAGAGTTTAGTTTTTTAGCTAAGTCACTCTGATTTACATCATGCTGATACTGCCCAATACCTAGTGATTTAGGGTCTATTTTCACTAGCGTTGCCATAGGGTCACGAAGTCGACCTGCGATTGAGATTGCTCCACGAATTGTCACGTCTAAAAAGCCGTACTCTTCGTTTGCTATTTTGGAAGCTGAGTAGATTGAAGCACCTATTTCACTTACGACGGCATACTTTACATGTAGAGAATTTTTGGCTATCAAATCAGAAACGAAAGTAGCACTCTCCTTGGAGCCAGTTCCATTTCCAATGGCAATAGCAGTTACTTTGTGTTTTTTAATCAGGTTTAGAACTATCTTAGAAGCCTTAGAAGTATCACTTAGAAGGTAAATGACATCAGAGTCCAAGTAGAGTCCATTTTCATCTATGACGGCTAATTTACAACCTGTACGAAAACCTGGGTCAATTCCAAGTATGACTTGGTTCATAAGTGGAGGAGTTATTAAAAGCTCGTTTAAATTTTTACCAAAAAGATTTATCGCTTCATCGCTTGCTTTTTGTTTCAGTGCTGAAAGTAGCTCTCTTTTTAGACTTGGAAGTAGTAACCTTTTTAGTCCATCTTTGTACGCTTCAAAAACATATTCACTCGAAGAGTTAGCGTGTTTAGGGATACGGTACTGTTTGATGCCATTGATTATGAACTCTTCATCAGCTTCTACTTTAAGACTTATTTGTTTTTCATTTACAGCTCTAAATATAGCTAAAAGGCGATGTGACTTTAAGTATGTTACTTTTTGGTTTATCTTTGCCAAATCTCTGTAGAGTCCATTTTCTTCAAAAGTTTTTGTCTTTTTTGTAACAATCAAGCCGTGATTTAATAGGTTTTTTCTTATTGCCTCTTTTGTACGTATCTCTTGAGAGTAACGAAGAGCCATGATGTCTTTTGCACCTTGCAACGCATCGTCAATACTCTTTACATGTAGACCTAAAAATGCTTTTGCTTTTTGTTTTATTTCATCTTTTGAGTAACGCATAGATGAAATAATGGTAGAAAGTGGCTCAAGTCCATGCTTTACAGCTTCATCGGCTCTTGTGCTTTTCGTTCCTTTGTATGGCTCGTAAATATCTTCTAAAGAGGTGAGGGTGGTCGCCTTGTTTAGTAACTCTTGAAGTTTTGGTGTTAAAACCTCTTTTTCTTTGAGTAGATTTAAAATCTCTTCTTTTCTTTTGAGAAGTTTTGTTGTCTGCTCATAGACCTCTTGAAATTTTAAAAGCACTTCATCACTTGCATTGTTAGTCATATCTTTTCTATAACGTGCAATAAAAGCTATGGTACAGCCATCTTCAAGCATAGAGATTATGTTTTTTATACTTTTTTC
>CAZHBU010000053.1:0-12779 GCA_964530865.1 uncultured Sulfurospirillum sp. | reverse complement strand
AGTACTTTCATACCAATCCTTTTATCCATATTTTATCATATTAAGAAGTTATAATACAGTTTCTTCCATTTTCTTTAGCTTTATAAAGAGAAATATAGGCTGTTTTCATGATTTCCTGAGGAGTTTTTCCATTACTAGGTGCATGAGCAACTTTTATGCTGATGGTAAGTTTTATTTTTTCCTCTGGTTCTGCTTTTCGGAAAAACTTTGCTTCGTAATTGCTATTCGTTAGTTTTGGTCTATCCATGCATACTATAGCTATCTTTTAAAAAGGCAATGATAAAAAGAATAGAGCCAAGTGAGCTAAACAGAATAAAAGAATTTTGGTTTTGGAAAAAGTATGCAGGAATGAGCAGTGAAACAAGGACCCAAGGGAGAGCTTTTTCTATGTTTATACTAAAAAATAGTATTGAGATAATAGTCACAAATGTAACTGATAATAGTGAAATTAAAAATGTGAAATCGTTAATAATAAGAGGTATATTATAGCTTATGATTGAGGTATCAAGTGCATTTTTAAACTCTATGGAAAAAGTATATAAAAGATAATATGTAAGTGCTAAGATAAAGAGCATAATCACTATTTTTGAAACTCCATAAAAACAGTATAATCCCCTCTCTTGCAGAATTCCTATAAAGAGAAAGCCTAAAGAAGTTGTTATTGGAAATAGATACCAAAAAGAGTGATTACCTCCATCAAGTCCTAAAAAGGCAGGATAGAACATATATAAACTAAAAAATAGAGGTATTAAAAGAAGAACAAATGCTTTGCTTCGTCCAAAAAATAGAGAAAATACTAAGCTTATAGAAATAAGCCCTATGGAGACCTCTTTAAAAGCTATTATAATATCAAATTTTAGGTATGCGATAATAGTAACTAAAAGTATGGATATGAAAGATATAAAGTGAAATTTATCAATTTTATTCATGGTGAAAATTATAGCACAATACTTTAGGCTTCTTCTTTAGTATCCTTTAGGATGACAACTAAATTATGAACTATCTCTTTCTCTTTATCGTTTAAATAGAGTTGTATGCCATATCTAAAGACATGCTCAATTCCTATGATACTTGTTATGATACCATTGGATTCAAAACTAAATTTTAATCCAGTTTTTTCGTCTTCATAAGATAAAAAAGCAACGATTTTTTGTCCTTTTTTGAAGTGGCTTTTTTTAGAACTCATTATGCCCATACCACTTTCACTAATGTCTAACATATTGCCAGTTATAAGCTCATCTTCGTTTGCAATATGAACTAGACTAGCATTAACTATAGATCCTCTTGGAAACTTTCTACTCAAGAGAGGAGAAGTTTCAAGCTCTTCAATCTCTTTTATAATAATTGTATTTTCTTCAGCACAAAGTATTTCTGTTTGGACACTAAAGTTTTTTTCATCATCGCTATTTTTGAGTATAAATGAGCTGTGTTGACTCAACATCATATTCATCTGTTCATCGCTTATCTGCACAACAGCAGAGTATTGACCTATCTGCTTTATAAAAGCTACATGTGGACAAGTTCCAAAGTCTGCATGAGTGATAAAACGTATACCACGCTCTAGCTTATACATATTATGAAGATAGGTGATACTATCCTTTTTAGGAAGATATGGAGAGACGTCAAATCTACTATCGCTATCTAACGCACTAAGTACTTCTTCTTGCAGACTAGCACAGATTTTTAGTAACTCCATACTTTTTTTTGTACTTCTATTTTTTTTATACTCCATGAAAGCTTCAATAAGATTATAAATCAAAGATGAGAAGAAAAAACCTATATTTTTATTGTGTTTGGTTGAAGATTTCATCCAACAGAGATGTTTGTCAAAACAGTCTTTTTTAGGGTAGAAAAGTGCCTCATAAAAGTTTTTTGCTATGCGTTCTTTATCTATAAGGCAACATTTACATTGATTTTCTGAGCCCAAATAGTCTATAATTGATTGTGTAAAGTTACTTTGGTGTTGTATAAAAAAATCTGTTTCATTTTCAAAAGTAGAGTTTTGTTTTATTCTGTTTATCTCTGTTATCACATATTTGCCTTTGTTGATTTTTTACATTCTATTATATCGTAATTTATGGTATAATCGCGAAAAATATAAAGAAAGAAGTTTAATGCTAGAAGCAAATAATATTACAATGAGATTTTCATCTCAACTACTATTTGAAGATATTAGTCTGAAATTAGATGTAGGAAAACGTTACGGCCTTATTGGGGCAAATGGAGCAGGAAAAAGTACTTTTATGAAGATACTTTCTGGCGAGTTAGAACAAACAAGTGGAAATATATCAGTTCAAAGTGGGCTAAAAGTTGGAACACTAGGGCAAAACCAATACGCTTATGAAGAGTTTTCTCTAAAAGATGCGGTTATGTATGGCAACAAAAGACTTTATGATGCTATCAAAGAAAAAGAAGATCTGTATGTAAATGGAGATTTTGAAGACGAAAAAGTCAACGATAGACTTGCAGAACTTGAAATCACATGTGCTGAAGAAGATCCAACTTATGAAGTTGATGTTCACATAGAAAAAATTCTTTGTGCTTTAGATTTTCCAGTTGAAGTTCATGGAGAGTTGATGAGTTCACTTACAGGTGGCGATAAGTTCAAGATTTTACTTGCGCAAGTTCTTTATCCTAAACCTGATATTTTGTTCCTTGATGAGCCTACGAACAACCTTGACCTTGAAGCTATTGCTTGGTTAGAAGAGCAGTTAAAGCGTCATACGGGAACTATGGTTGTTATTTCTCATGATAGACATTTCCTTAACTCAGTATGTACAAACATACTTGATGTTGATTTTAGAAAAATCCGTGAGTTTACTGGAAACTATGATGACTGGTACATCGCAGCAAACTTGATTACAAAACAGCAAGAGTTAGAACAAGGTAAAAAGTTAAAAGAGAAAGAAGAGCTTGAAGCATTTGTGAGAAGATTTAGCGCTAATGCCTCTAAAGCAAAACAAGCAACTTCACGTCAAAAAAGACTAGATAAGCTTGACATTGAAGACTTGCAGTGTTCGACGAGACGTGATCCAAGCATAATCTTTAAAACAAAAAGAGATATAGGAAATGAAGTTCTTGAACTTGTAAACATCAACAAATCATATGACGAAGTTGTACTTAAAGACTTTTCTCTAAAGATAGAGAAGGGCGACAAGATAGCACTAATCGGACCAAATGGAGCTGGGAAAACAACTCTTCTAAATATAGTAATGGATGAGATAAAAGCTGATAGTGGAGAAGTAAAATGGGGTGCAACCATAGAACCTAGCTACTTTCCTCAAAACACAACTGACCTCATAGATGGAGATGACCAGCTTTTTACTTGGTTGCAGACTTATGATGAAAACAAAGATTTAGATGAAATTAGAAAGTGCTTAGGTCGTATGCTTTTCTCTGGTGAAGATCAAAAAAAATCTGTAAAGAGTATAAGTGGTGGAGAAAAACACCGTATGATGCTCTCTAAAATGATGCTTCAAAAAGGTAACTTCTTACTTCTTGATGAGCCAGATAATCACCTTGACTTGGAAGCTATCATCTCTTTAGGAGAAGGGCTGTTTAAGTTTACTGGAAATGTTATCTGTGTTACACACGATAGAGAGTTGATTGATGCGTATGCAAACAGAATCATAGAGTTTAAAGCAGATGGAACTGTTGTAGATTTTAAAGGTCCTTATGAAGAGTACAAAGAAAAATATGGACATTAAAATCGGTTCTTCACTCGACAATGACAAAGCTTGGAGTAGTGATACTAAAAAGAAGATAAAAGAGATTTTAAAAGAAAAAATTGCTCCAAATGAGCACTCTTTAATCTTTAAGATGGAAAAGAGGAGAGGAAAGCCTGTGAGTATCATAGGCCCTTTTCATATAGTTCAAAGTGAGATGAAAGAGATTTGTAAAAAACTTAAAAAAAAGCTTGGAAGCGGTGGCACTTGCAAAGATGAGTGGATGGAGTTCCAAGGAGAGTGTAGAGATAAGTTAAAAGAGCTTATTAAAAAAGAGGGCTTTAGAACAAAGAGTTAAGGGAAGTTTTTGGAACACATAGTAAACACACTTATACCGATATTTTCATTGATATTACTAGGGTATTTTTTTAAACGAATCAAATTTCCTTCAACAGACTTTTGGCCAATGGCGGATAAGTTTACTTACTATGTTCTTATGCCAGCTCTTTTAGTTTATAAAGTTTCAACTTCAAATATAGATTTAGAGCAGACTTTAGATCTAGTGACTACTGCACTTTTAGCCATACTTATAGTGTTTTTTTCTTTGATGATATTAAACTTTTTTGTTAAGTTTAACAATCGAGCATTTACTTCAATCATGCAAGGTGGAATTAGATTTAATACTTATGTCCTTTTAGCTTTTGTAGATTCAGTTTATGGAGATGAAGGATTAGTTTTAGCTGCAATCGTGATGGCTTTTGTTATTCCTTTTATAAATGTTCTTTGTATTTCTACGTTTGCTATCTATGTTAGAGATGGTAAGTTTTCATTTTTGTCTTTTATAAAAACTCTTATAAAAAATCCTTTGATTGTAGCTTGCATAGTAGGTGGTCTCATAAATACTGGAGATATAACTCTCCCCATAGTAGCTCTAAAATCTCTAACTATTTTAAGCTCCGCAGCTCTTCCAATTGGACTTCTTTCAGTTGGTGTTGGTTTGGAGTTCAAGTATTTAAAATCAACAAAAAAAGAGTTAGTTGTTGCTGTCTTAGCAAAACTTCTTTATTTTCCTTTTGTGATTTATAGTCTAGGCATAATGTTTGGTTTAAATCATGAGATGTTAGCAATTGCTGTAATATTTGGGGCCATGCCTACTGCTGTGAGTGGCTATATCTTAGCTCGTGAGCTTGGAGGTGATACAACCTTAATGGCTTCTATCATTACACTCCAAACTCTTTTGTGTATGGCTACACTTTTTTTAGTAGTTCCTCTTCTTTAGAAAACTCTAACTCTTTAATACGTTTTACAAGTTCCCCATCGATTGGAAATCTTCCCTCTTTATCTTTTGAAAAGATGCATGTTCCATCTATCTCAATCTCAAAAACTCCTCCAAAACTAGCTATACCAGCTATATCAGCATCTGGATAGACCGACGCAATTTCATCTACCGCACGGGTAGCTTTTGGTCTATAGGCTCACTGGTTACAATAAATAATATTTACTTCCATTAATACTCCTCATATTTGAGTATAATTTTACCATAAATACACAATGAATTTGCAATATTTTTGTAGTATACTTAAATAAACAATTTTAAAAGGAGATATTATGTTAAAGAAGATGCTATTAGTTTTTGTTTTATTTGTTGGGTTAAATGCCTTAGCGGTAGATAAAAAGATTCAAAATGATGAAAAGGTAGAACAAACACTAATAAAAATGGTAAGAGCATATAAGAATGAAGATAGAAAAGCTTTTTTTAGCCATGTCTCTGAAAATAAATTTCAACAAGATTTTCTTGATTTCTCAGATGATTTAAATGAAGATTTTAGGAAACATACTATCTTGAGCATAGATACTTGGGTAGATAAGATTACAATAGATGGTAAAAAAAGATTTATATATATTAAATGGGAAAAAACATATCAAAGTACCAAAAATGATGCTGCCGAATTCTTAAAAGATGGAAATAGTATGTTTTTATTTGACAATATAAAAGGGAAGTATAAACTCATAGATTTTGGTGGTAATATATTATTTGGTGATATCTGATTTGTAATGGGTTTTTATAGAGAAGTCTAATTAAGGAGCTAGATTGAAGTATTTTTTATTGGTCATATTTTTTTGTTTTACTCTTGAAGGAAGTAACGTAGTATTGTCTAAAAATATGTTAATTACTCCTGTAACGACTACATTTGAGAATGTTAGAAAAGCAAGTGATTTTAAAAAGTTAACCAAAATTCATCAGAATTTTGGTTTTAAAGCAAAAATTAGTATTTGGTTAAAAATAGAAGTAGAAAACCTTTCAAACAAAAGTATTAAAAGGTATATAATCATAGATAACCCTTTACTAGAAAAAGTTTTTTTCTTTGATAATAAAAAAGATTTTATTGTAGAAAAGTCAGGAATGCTATATGTATCTGAAGGTAGAGAACGAATTTTCCCATCTTATTTTTTAATAATAAAACCACAAGAGAAACGACTAGTATATGTAAAAATAGAAAATAGTACTACTACTTTACAATTTGGATTTCACTTTAAAGATGAACAAACTTTTAAAAGTGAAAATCGAGTGAAAGAGTTTTCTATCGTTTTATTTATTGGCTTGATATCTTCATTTATAATCTATAGTATTTTTTTGTATATTTATACAAGAGATCGCAGTTATTATCTTTACTCTTTTTATCTCATCACATTGATGTTTCAACAACTTACATACATAGGTTTTTTGCCTCTTTATATACCATCTTCTTTTGTTTATATAGATAATTTAA
This sequence comes from uncultured Sulfurospirillum sp., assembly GCA_964530865.1. Classification (GTDB taxonomy): domain Bacteria; phylum Campylobacterota; class Campylobacteria; order Campylobacterales; family Sulfurospirillaceae; genus Sulfurospirillum_A. The sequence goes on along the minus strand of CAZHBU010000053.1, from coordinate 6,343 downwards.
TAGTTGTCCCTAAAGTATCTTTAATGATAGTGGCAGCTGCTTTGTTTGCAAAAAGCTTTTTAAAAATGGAAGAATTTCCAAATTTAAATAAAATGTATAAAATATTGATTGCAGTTATTATTTTTCAAATACCTATTTTTGGAACACAGTTTTTTTATGTTCCTGAAATTACGATATTTTTAGGATTTCTTTTTATTATGTTTAATACATACTTTGGAGTGTATGTCTACTTTCATGGCAATCGTCAAGCACGTTTCTTTTTGGTTGGTTGGTTGTTTTTATTTATAGGATATCTATTGATGATATTTGATTCTTTAGGATTTATATCTATGATGAATAAATTTCCTGAATTAATACTTTTGATTACTGTGATTGAAGCCATATTTTTAATGTTGGCATTTGTGGACAAATTGAATATTTTGACAACGCAAAGAAATATTTTAGATACGAAGTTATTTGATGAGATGAGCAATCGAAAAAAGATTGTTGAAAAAGAAGTAGTAGAGAGGACAAATGCTTTGCAAATGGCACTAGAAGAGAAAGTTGTATTGTTTCGTGAATTAAATCATAGAGTAAAAAATAATTTGCAGTTGATTTTATCTATTATAAGGCTTCAAAGATTTGATTTAAAAGATAAAGAGATTTCAAAAGAGTTTCAAAAGCTAGAAAGCAGAATAAAAGCAATAGCAAAAACACATCAACTCTTGTGTGACAGTGAGGATATAGTTGAGATTGATATGAGAGAGTATATAAATGAATTATATTATGAGTTAAGTGAAAGTATTATAGACAAGAATATTGAGTTTGATTTACAAGTTAATGCAACTATGTTTTTAAGAGAGGCTGTGTATGTTGGTCTGATTATTAATGAGTTGGTATCAAATTCCATAAAGTATGCTTTTGAAGATAAAATTGGTAAGATTTTTATCTTTTTACATAAAAAAGAAAATGAGTATTTGCTTGTTATTGGTGATAGTGGTAGAGGATATAATAAGAAATTTTTAAAGAGTGGTGGTTTAGGATTAAAGTTAGTAGATGCATTGGTAGTAAGTCAACTTGAGGGAACAATACAATTAGAAAAGAGTCAGCCATTTAGATATAGCATTAGTTTTAAAGCGTAGAAGAATTATATTAAAAATAAGTAAATTATTAATAATGCAATAATATTGCAAGCTTTTTGTTGTATAATTTTTTAATTATACAAATTAAAGGGGTTGTAATGGCGAAAAATATTTTGATGATTTTAGTTTTGATTTTTACTACTTTTTCATTTGCTACTAGTGAATATGATAAAGATATAATTGTTAAAAATCAAACTAGAAATGATAAAGTAAAAACGGTATTTAAAGAGATGATGAATGCATATGAAGAGGAAGATATAAGGCAATTTTTCTTTTATGTATCAGAAGATAGGTTCGAGCAAGATTATATGACATTTTATGAAGCCATAGATGAAGATATTAGAGTATATGACATCTTAAGTATAGATACTTGGGTAAATAAAATAACTGATGATGGTGTTAAAAGATTTTTGTATGTTCAATGGGAAAAAAGATATCTTGCAACAACCAATGAAGCAGAGATAAATCAAAGAGGCTATAGTAGATTTCTGTTTGATGAAGTAAACGGAAAGTATAAATTAATACAATTAGCAGGTAACAACTTTTGGGGTAAAAGTTTACCCGAATGGACAGACGAAGTACCTGAGATAGCTGGACAGGAATCTGAAGATGAATCAAATACTAAATTACCAGATTTAACATTTGAAAATATCGTTTGTGTTGGAGCATCCTCGGGAACTTTAACATTTGATATAGTTAATTTAGGTGGTAGTACAGATGTTGGTTCGATACAATACCACATTAGAGAAAATGGTACTTATGGATCTATGTTAACATACAATGGTGATATATCAGAAAGTGATAGGGTTACATTAAGCGAACCTGTTGATTGTAGTATATATAATGATATCGAAGTAGACCCTAATAACTTAATTGATGAATCTAATGAATCCAATAATGTTGGTTTTTAAAATGTTGAAAAGAATATTTATTTTATCTTCATTACTAACAGTAATAACTTTCGCAGCAGATAAACCGGAAGATGAGTGGAAGGCAAGTGGTCGTCTTAACATGTATATTCAAAGCATTGATGTAGATGGTGAAGGAGTGAGTAGTGGAGATAGAGAAGGAACTACTCATAACGAAGAGTTAAATCTCAACTTTACTGGGCCACTAGGTAAAGGTAAAGCTGGTATAGAATCTCGTATGAGAGGTACCAATGATAAAAGAATACAAACTCATAATGCAGAATTACTCTATTTAAAAGCTTATTATCGTGATAAAATTTGGACTGTTGAGGCTGGTGATGTGGCTGCTTCACTTAATCCATATATTTTTAGTGGAAGTATTAAAGGTGCTAAGGCAGTTTATAAGTCACCTAAAAAAAACCATACTTGGAACTATACTATTTTAACAGGAGCGAAGACAGCTTCTTGGAGAGATTTATTCGAAGATGGAGGAGATAAAAGTCCAACAGGTTATACAGGTGCATTTGAAGCAAAGTATATTCATGAGCGTTCAAAAGAGGTAGCAATTAGTTTTGCTACACTTGATACTCACTTTTCAGGTTCAGATACAAATACAAGTGAAGCTAAAAATGGCTATGGCTTAGGTCTTGATGGAAAGTGGAGATTTAGCAAGTATGTAACTCTTAAAGGGCGAGCAGCATTTACAGATGGTAAAAAAGACAAAAGAATAGATGATTCATCTTCTCATAGGGCAATTTATCTTAAACTTCTTACAAGACCTATTTTAAAATCAGTAAAAAGTAATTTTGTTTACCAAAGAGTTGATGCAGGATTTGTCTCTTTTGGAGGAAGTGCCAATGACGATAAAGAACAGATAGAAAATTCAACAACTTGGATAATCAATAGAGAATTTCGTGCTCGTATGGATTTAAAATACAATAGAAATAATTTAAATGGTGAAGTAGTAAATGGTACACAAGATACTTACTATGAAGCTGTAGCACTTACATATAAACCTACTTTTCTTAAAAGGGGAGATTTTAACTTTAGGGTTTCAAATAAAGACATATATGATAGGGTAATTAATAGTAATCGGATTACAGTTGGTGTAGATTTTAATCTACGTCAAAAAAATGGTTGGAGATATGGAGCAGGTTACGATTATAGTGATCAAAAAGATACAACAGAGATAAGATCTCATACAATTAAGGCACTTGTTGGATATAAGCACAAACTTAGTAAAGAGAGTTCTTATAGATTTACAGTTAGACCAAATTACCAGATCATAGAAAATTCTCAAGACAAAGCAGGTTTTAAACTAGATGCTGGTTATGTTTATAGTAAAAGGCTAGATGCTGATATTATGTATATGATAAATGATACAGATTATGATAGTTCAAGAAGTTCCAAAAATACACAAAATGCAACTTATCAATTTAGAACAACTTATAAGTTAGATGCAAAAGGGCAAAATATACTAAGATTTCTTCTTGAAAAAAGAGATATTAATGTAGATGAAACACCTGATAGTACATACAATGAGTACAGAGGAAAAGTTTCATTAGTGATGAATTTCTAATCTACATGTAGAGGGGTATATCCCCCTTCACATACAATAAATATGCAATGCCGATGCAATCTTTTTGTGATAGTATTTTATAAGATTGCCAAAGAGAGGGTCATTATGAAAAAAATAATTTTACTTTTATTGAGTTCTATCTATCTGTTTGCGAACATAGGTACAGTAGTTGATGTAGTTGGTAACTCTACATTAAAAAGAGGAAATGAGACTATAAAGGTTGTGCCAAAGCTAGAGTTAAAAGAGCATGACTCTATACAAACTGGAAAAAATTCAAAAGTAAAAATCTTTTTTCAAGACAATACTGCTGTCTCTTTAGGACAAAATACCTCATTTGATATAGATGAGTATGTTTACACAGGTAAAAAAGACTCTAAAATCAAATTCAGAGTTTTAAAAGGCTTTTTCAAGACTGTTACAGGGAAAATAGGAAAAGTAGCTCCAAATCGTTTTAAATTACAAACAAAAAATGCAACTATAGGAATCAGAGGAACTGTTTTTGCCGCTGAAGTTTCAGATGAAACTGATGTTGTGATGTGTACAGATGGAAGAATTATACTATTTACATCAAATGGTGATGTAGTTGTTGATTCAGGAAGTAGTGCATATGCCAATAGTTCACAAGAACTAAAAGTAAAAAAATATAGTAGTGCTGAGAAAAAAGCACTAATAAAAAATGCTGGTTGGCACGGCAGTATGAGCATTAGTGAACTCATAGAGTTTATAAAAAAGAATTTTAAAGAACCACTAAGAAATCAATTACTAGATACTATAGATAACATTTATACAAAAGATAGTGATGAAAAACTAAAAGTAGCAACAACTAAAAATGCAGATAACATAGGTTTTATAGATGATATAAGTATAAATGGAAATTTTGGTTATGATCAGCTGCCAAGAGAAGTAGAGTTTTATTCTGGAGATTTAGTAGATGATAAAATCATAATTGAAGGTCTTTTGGAAAGTTTAGATAAGGCTGTTGATGTAAACTTTCTACATGTAGAGATAACAACAGATGGTGGAGATACATGGAGTAGAGCAAGTGGAAATAGTGAATGGAAGTGGAGTTTTAAGCCTGAGTTAGAAAAACTTTATGAATTTTCTTTAAGAGTTGTACAAGATACATCAGGAGTAAGTAGTGATGACTTTATAACTTCCGAAGAGCCAGAAGATGTGCATGTAAACTTATCTGACAAGATTAGCATAGCTGGATTTACTTTGAGTTTAGATGCTGATGTATCTTTAGTAAATGGTAAGATTAGTGGTTCAGGAAAGCTTGAAATCCCATATTTAGACAAAATTTCAGAGCTTCCAAACGATATAGATGTAGATTTTAGTGACATTAGAGTAGTTAACAATGTTGTTACACTAGGAGACATAACTTATGATAAGCCATTTGTAGTTGAAACTCCTTTAGCTTCTTTACATGTAGACAGCATAACTTTTTCTGCTACACCTGCAAACAATAGAGTTGTAGGACGAGTTGACTTTAGCGATACATTGGGAGCTTCTTTTGGTGAGATTGCATTGCCTCAAGCAAGCAAGTTTCTACCAACATCATTTGCTTTAAATATTCCATTTGAATCAAAAGTTATAGATATATGGAAAGAAAAAAGTGTTGCTATTGCTATTTCTGCCGGTTCTTTAGACGTTAGATATAACCTTGGAGATCCTAAGCCAACAGTAGATTTAAACATACCAAGTGCTCAGTTTAAAATGGGTCAGCTTTTAAAGTATGCAAATGGACTCTCCGCAGAAGTTGGTTTGGGTGATTTTGGAAAAATGCCAACGATAGAACTGCCAAATGATGTTTTTCTTTTAGATACGGGTATAAAAATTCCAAGTGGATTAAGTCTTGCATTTGATCTCAATGACTATGCAAATCCAAAGTTGACATTTAGTAGTAGCAGTATAAATTTAGATGATTTTACAAATGAATTTGTTCAAAACCTAGAAAATGCAAGCATAAGTGTAAAAGTTGACAAAACTGGTTTTGATGGTACTCTTAGTGGTGATGGTGGGCTAAATCCTATTACTATAATAGACCGTGGTAATGATACAAAAGATGTGAAGCTTCTTTTTGAAGGCGATAACCCTATCTTGAAGTTCAAATACACAAATGGAGATAATTTAGTTGATTTTTCAATCGAAGGCATAACTCCAAAATTACAGTTTGGTGATCTATTTACAAATGAAGCTGGTCAAGCACTCAATAAAATAGTCTCTTTAGGTGACATAAAAACTCCAACACTCAACATAGCTGAACCAATGTATCTTCTTGGAAGTAAAATAAAACTGCCAAGTGGATTTAGTGCTAGTGTCAATTTTAGTGATTTGAAAGCTCCTATTCTTGATTTTGATATTGGGGTAGATTTCAGTGGATTTGATAATATCATAGCAAAGCAGATAAGTGGAGCAAAAATAAAAGGTACACTCTCAAAAGCAGGTTTTAGAGCAACTGTAACATCAGACAAACCAAGCCCTATAGATATATATGAGCCAAAAGGTGTAAAGATTGTCTTTAAGGGAGAAACTGGTCCATCTTTTGGAGTCAATATAACTGGCTCAGAGACTTTACCAGAGTTTAGTATCTCAAATATAGATGCTGATTTAGATTTTGGTACGCTTTTAACAAGCACACAAAATGAAGTACAAAATGTTATAGCGTCACTAGGAGTTATAAGAAAAAATGGCATAGATGCACTAGGACTAACTCTTCCTGCAAAAGTAAAGCT
>CAZHBU010000052.1:0-12849 GCA_964530865.1 uncultured Sulfurospirillum sp. | reverse complement strand
CTGCTAAAAGTAACTTTTTCATATTTCCTCCATAGAAATTTTTTTAGATGTTAATTCTATCATAGATTGTTGTTTAAAAACTTAAAACACTATGGTTGAATTATTTTAGCTATTTTGAAGCTTCTTTTTGATTGTGCAGATAAAATTTTCAAAAGGAGATAGGTTTAAATTTGCATCTCTCTGTTTCTTCCCCCACATAGGCTCTGGAAAGTAAGAGTCATCCTCAAATCTTGCCATTACATGTATATGCAAGTGTGGTAGATAGTTACCAAACATCGCAATATTAACCTTTTTAGGATTATAATATTTTATCATCTCTGTTTCAATAAGTAACATAGCATCAAGTAGCGCTACTCTTGTTTTTGTATCACAATCACTCAATTCCCTATATTTCTTAAGTGGGAATATTTTTAGCCAAGGTATTTCTGATTTTTCTACTTCTACAAATAGTATGTCGTTTTCAAAAATTTTCATTTTATGTCTCCTTATGACCTTTTATAATTATATTTTAGTATAATTGACTTTATGAAACAATATATACTTTTTACATGTACACTTTTTTTACTTAGTGCTTGTACCACCAGTGACTACACTTCTATTGCAAATGTTGCTGTTAGTAAAAATCCATCTTATGCTTTAAAAATTTTTGCTCGTAACAAGTCAATTCAGTATGTTGCGAGTCCTGATAAGCTTTCAAAAGATTTAAAATTTTTATCAAATTTTGCAGAAAACATTTCAAAGCAGTGGGGTGATGAGAACGTAAAAATACCAAAGAAAAAAGAGTATGTGAAGTATATGCAAAACTATAAAAGTAGAGCTCTGGTTGATTTTGATAAAGGTCTCATAACTGTTGAATCTTTAGATAGTAAAAAAAGTCTAAAAAATGCAATAGTTACAACTCTACTTCTTCCAGATGATCCAAGGGGAGCCGATCTTTTTAGTGCTAAGAAAATTAAGCTAGGAAGCACACCGTATCTTTTGGGTGAAGTAAAAGATGACCAAAACAAAAACATACGTTACTCTTGGAGAGCAAATAGATATGCAAATATATTATTAAAACAGAGTTATAAAACAAAAATTATAAACAAAAAAAATATACATTTTGTCACTATTCATATGGTGAAAGATCATGCAAGTGTAAGAGTATTAAAGTTCAAACCATATGTAAAAAAATATGCAAGAAAATTTGGAGTTAGTGAGAACTTGGTTTATGCTATTATAAAAACAGAAAGCAATTTTAATCAGTTTGCCATGAGTGGAGCAGGAGCTATAGGGCTTATGCAGATAGTTCCAAGAAGTGCTGGTCGAGATGCCTATCTACATGTAAAGGGAAAAAAATGGACACCTTCCAAGTCTTACCTTTTTGATGCAAAAAATAACATAGAGTTAGGTGCGGCATATATCAATATCATAGATAAAAAGTATTTAAAAGGCATATATAACTCAATTTCAAGAGAGTATTGTGTTATTAGTGCTTATAATACAGGAAGTGGTAATGTTTTAAAAACTTTTAGTAAAGATAAAACAAAAGCAAAGAAAATAATAAATGCCAAAAATCCATCCGAAGTTTATAAAAAACTTCGGTCTAGTTTACCATACAACGAGACAAAAAATTACCTAAAAAAGGTAGTATCCTTTAAGAAAGATTTTGTAAATCTATAGTAAAACAGAAGTCTAATTAGTCATTTTCAGCCTTTTAAGCTTTATGGATAAATCTTCTTTTCTCTTCATTATGCCTAGTAAAGGGTACTGTGTCAAGTTTGGAAAAGCACCATTTAATCCACTTCCATCATGCCCATGACATCCACCACAGTTACTTGTAAAAAATATTTCTGCTTTTTCTGCTTTTTTATCGTTAGTACTTTTTTTCTTTAAAAGAGTCACTACATATCGTGCTATATTTTTAGCATCACTTTTGTAAGCAAAACCGCCTTGCATATCACCAGCAGGAAATCCAAGTTGATTAGCTGAACCATTCATAGTGATATTAACTATGTAGTCTTCAAGATACTCTGTCGTATCTATGTTTTGTAGCTCTTCTTCAATCTCTTTTATCTTTACATGTAGAGGTTTATTTGGAGTATCTACATGTAAAGGTTCTAAAGTAGTTTTTTCCTCTTTTTCACAACCTATAAGAATGAGAGTTAAAATAAGAGGAAAAAAGTATCTCATCTATTCTACTGTTACAGACTTTGCTAGGTTTCTTGGCATATCTACATCGTTACCAAGTCTTACTGAAATTTCAAGTGCCAAGATTTGAGTGATTATCATCATCTCAAAAAATTCACTCATTGGGTGAGTCTGCTTTGAAGTTTTTATAAAGTCATCAGCCAAATCAAACTCCAATGGAGAGATTGCAAGTATGGTGGCATCTCTTGCCGAAAGCTCCTCGACGTTACTTTTTGTTTTCTCATAAAGCATAGTTTGAGGCATAAGGGCTACTGTAAAAAGCTCACTATCAGCAAGAGCTATTGGACCATGTTTCATCTCGCCAGAAGGATAGCCCTCTGCATGAAGATAGCTTATCTCTTTTAGCTTTAGTGCACCTTCAAGAGCGAGTGGGAAAAATATATCACGTCCTATAAAAAAGAAACCATGACCGTGCAAATACCTTTTAGACAAACGTCTGATTTTTTCGTGTGTACTGTCTTTTACACGTAAAACTGAAGGGGTATGAAGAAGAGCTTTTATTTCACTTTGCATTTTTTTAGCCGTAATTGTTTTTTTACCCACATAAAGAGCAAATAGCCAAAGTGTGATGATTTGTGTCGCAAAAGCTTTTGTGCTTGCAACTCCTTTTTCTATGCCAGCACGCGTAAGAAGAGTTGCATCTGCAAGTCTTACTATAGAAGAGTTATCTACATTACAGATAGCAAGTGTTTTCATACCTGCTTTTTTTGCCATCTTTAGAGCTTCAAGAGTATCTGCTGTTTCTCCACTTTGACTTATGACTAAAAATAGAGTTTTTTTATCTAGTAGTGGTTCTTTGTATCTAAATTCACTTGCAATCTCTATTTGACATCTTATTTTAGATAGTCTTTCAAAAAGGTAAGCTGCTGTGAGACCTGCGTGGTAACTAGTTCCACAAGCGCAGATTTTTATAGAGTCAATACCTGAAAAATCTATATTTTTGAGTTCATCAAGTTCAACACTCTCATCAGTAACTCTGCCCATAAGGGTTTCACTTACAACGCTTGATTGCTCGTAAATCTCTTTTTCCATAAAAAATCTATAGCCATCTTTTTGAGCATAAATCTTATCTCGTCCTAGAGTCACAAACACAGGAATAACAATTTTTTCATGCATAAAAAGTGAAATCTCATCTTTTTTTACCCAACCATACTCACCATCTTCAAGATAGACAACCTCAGTAGCATACCCTATAAGTGGAGAATCAGAAGAGCTCATGAACTTCTCTTTTTTTGCATTTTGACCTAGTATAAGTGGAACTGCATTTTTAGCAAAGAAAATAGTATCTGGTTCGTCTTTTGTGACAAGTAAAATTGCATATGCACCTTGAAGCATCTCAATTGTACTTTTAAAAGAGTCTTGGGCGTTTAGTCCTTCACTTATGAATTTTTCAAATTGATGAACTATAACTTCAGAGTCTGTTTGAGATAAAAACTTTACTCCTTGTTTTTGAAGATTTTCTTTCATCTCTTTATAGTTTTCAATGATACCGTTGTGAATTACATAAGAGAACTCTCCACGATGAGGGTGAGCATTGGCTTCTGTTGGTTTTCCATGCGTTGCCCATCTAGTATGACCAATGCCAATACCAAAGCCATCACTTGAAAATGAAGCTGTTTTATGAACTAAATTTTCTAGTTTTCCTAACGCTCTAAAAGAAGAGATTTGACCATTTTTTAGTACTGCAATTCCTGCACTATCATAACCTCTGTACTCTAACTCTTTTAGACCACTTAAAAGAAACTCTTTTTTTTCATTTTTGCCAATATATCCAACAATACCACACATATATTTACCTTTGTACTATTATCTTGTTATAAATAATTCTAAAATTTTATCTTTATTATCGCATAAGTCTATCGTTTTTTCAATTAAAAATAGATTTCTAGCACGCTTTTTGATTGTCTGTATTTTAGCAGTTGATACTTCTATGCCCTCATCATCAAAAATACTCATCATATAAGCCATCATACCTTTTTGATTCTTTGTATTTACACTTAGTTTTACAACACTTTTAGAATGCTCACAATCCATCTCTATCTCATTTTCTTTTATGATAGGCTTACATAAAGTAGTAGACTTACTCATGTCAAAACTCTGTTCTATCAAAGTTTTTATTTGTTCTATGTCACTGTTTTCAACTCTCTCTTGAAAGTCTATTTTAAAATATTTTTTCTCATCATACAACTTTACAACTTCCATATTTATCAAGTCTAAATAGCCTAGTTTTCCTAAAAGATATCCTATATTTAATTCTTTTGATTTTATGATAGAGAGACTTAAGTGAGACTCATTTTCTATTTTAAACTGATAAGGACTTGCATTTTTTGCTATAGTAGCAATCTTGACTATCTCATGAGGCTTGTGTTTTATAAAAAAATAGTTTGATGAAATAGATAGAATTTTTCTTTGTAGTATCCTTGGAAGTACTTTAAACTTTTCATATTTTTTTAGAGAATTTTCTTTTCTAAGTCTTCTTTTTGTCTCTCCGATAAGCTCTTTTTTATCGAACATCTCATTTGATAAATGATATAGTTCTCTCAAAAGTTTAGATGTAAACCCACTATATAGATTGTCCCCAACAGCATTTATATCACAATATGTAAGTATATATAAAAGTTTTAGAACTTTAGGTTCTTCTATCTTAGAAGTAAATGCAAGAACTACATCTTCACTATAGATATCTTCTCTTAGAGCAGTGTTGCTCATATGAGTATGATATTTTATCAATATACTACCTACATGTACAGCTTCTGGACTAAACCCAAGCTTTGTAGCATAAGCTCTAAATATCTTTGCACCAACTTCACTATGATCTCCTCGTCTACCTTTGCCTATGTCATGAAGAAGAACAACAAGCTTTATCAAGCCTTTGCCTTCACCACAAAGGTCATCATGAAGTGCTTTTATGAGTGGTTCATTTATGTTTTCTAGATAATAAAGACCAAGTATAGAGTGTTTATCGACAGGGTATTTATGATAACCATCAAATTGTGCTTGATGTCTTATGTTTGCAAATGGTTTTATGAGTTGTTCTATGAGGTTTGAGTTATAAAGAGCTTTAAATGATTGATAACTATAGTTGTTAAAGAGAAGTTTTTTAAATTCTTGATATAATTTTTCAGAGTTGTGTGCAGAAAAACTAGTTTTTCTTATATAGTCTACATAAGTTATATCAAATCTTATATCTTTTTCATCAATTTTTGCAAGCTCTTGTAGCACATGCAAAAATGATGATGGTTCTTTTTCTCTTTTTGCAACTATGATATTGTTTACTTTATAGACACCATTTTCAAGTCTATTGTCTCTTAATTGTTTTATGGATGATGTTTCAAAAAAGTAGGAAGAAACAAGTTTTCTCAAAAATATCTGACAAGTTATATCTATGGTATGTATTGAAGAGAATGTTTTCTTGCATAGTTGCATCTGTGCATTAATAAGTTTTTTATCTTCAAAGCCAAGTTTTTTAGCGATGTCTGGTATATATTCTAGGTTTAACACATCTTGTTTTTTCTTTGCACTTAGGTGAAGAGCTGAACGAACACGGTAAAGGAACTCAAGTGCAATTCTGTACTCCTTAAACTCTTTTTCAGTTATATAAGCAGGAATTAACTCTTTTAGTTTTGCACGACCCAATATGGCACGACTAAGCCATCTAACAGTATGTGAAGCCCTTAGACCTCCTACCCCATTTTTTATATCTGGTTCCATCATTAGTGGATTTTCTTTACGTCTTTGATGATATACTTTTGTTACTTCTCGTGCAAACTCTGGGAGATTGTATTTTGCTATTTTTTTAAGCTCATTTCCAATTTCTACCCATAAAAAGTTTGAACCACAAAGAAACCTAGACTCAAGCATAGCCGTTTTTATAGTTAAATCACTATTACTAGCATCAAAAAGCTCGTTTACTTTATGGACACGATGACCAAGTTTTATTCCACTATCCCAGATAAGAAGAAGCATTGATTCTATGATAGGTTCTAAGTTATAACCATCAATATTTTTATATACTATCATCAGGTCTATATCAGAATAGACACAAAGCTCTTCTCGTCCATAACTTCCCATAGCAGTAAGTGTTATAGGAATATGGTTGACAAAAGGAAGATAATCACCAAAAAACTTTCTTAGAGTATATTTATATATAAGCAGTAAAAATTGGTCAATTCTTTTGGTGTGCTTTACTAAAAAATCTTTCCCTTGGTTTTTAGTAAAGATTTCATCAAGAGAGCTAAGATACTCTTTTATGTGCTCTTTTATAAGCATAGATATTTGAAAATCATCAGCATTTTCACTCATCAATTCTTCAATTTTGTATTTAAGTTCCATATGAAATACCTTTCTTTATTCATTATAATACTGAAAAAAAGGTTAGAAATGGTAGAAGCAAGATATTGAACTTGAATAAAGATACTAAGCGATACTTATAAAGAATAGATTAGTTATGATAAAAGAGCACAACCAGATTTGTGAAATTTTGCACTAGAACTTAGAGAAAAACCTCTCAATATGTGATTTTAATTCTTTATTTAACTTATTTTACTTATAATTAGTACATTATTTTTAAAGGATTTATATGACGAAGAAACCATATTTAAAAGCACAACCAAATGCAGAGGGGTATTTTGGAGAGTTTGGTGGAGCATTTTTACCACCTGAGTTGATTGAGCAATTTAAAAAGATAGAACAAGCATATCTTACCATAGGCAACTCACACAACTTTATCATGGAACTTCGTGATATACGAAAGCACTACCAAGGAAGACCAACACCTGTTTACTATGCAAAAAGACTTACAGAGTATGTTGGTGGAGCAAGAATTTATCTCAAACGTGAAGATTTAAATCACACAGGAGCACATAAACTTAACCATTGTATGGGTGAAGCACTCTTAGCAAAGTATCTTGGAAAGAAAAAACTTATTGCCGAAACCGGAGCAGGTCAACATGGTGTTGCTCTTGCAACTGCAGCAGCTTACTTTGGACTCGAATGTGAAATACATATGGGCGAAGTAGACATTGAAAAAGAGCATCCAAATGTGATTCGTATGAGAATGCTTGGTGCAAAAGTTGTGCCAGTTGGTTTTGGTGGTAGAACTCTAAAAGAAGCAGTTGATAGTGCATTTGGTGCATATATGGAGAACCCTGAAGATATGTTTTTTGCAATCGGTTCAGTTGTTGGTCCTCATCCATATCCTATGATGGTCAGAGATTTTCAAAGCGTAGTTGGTTTTGAAGCGCGTGACCAATTTATGGATATGACAGGAAATTTACCAGATAATTTAGTAGCTTGTGTTGGTGGAGGAAGTAATGCTATGGGGCTTTTCTCAGCTTTTATGAGTGACCCTTGTGAGATGTATGGGGTAGAACCAGCGGGAACAGGCACAAAACTAGGAGAGCATGCAGCAAGTCTAACTTACGGAAAACCAGGAGTTCTTCATGGTTTTAACTCTATCATGCTTCAAGACGAAAAAGGAAATCCAGCACCAGTACACTCCATAGCAAGTGGACTTGACTACCCATCAGTTGGACCAGAACACGCTTACTTAAACAGTATAAGTAGAACAAAAGTAGCAACTGCAAATGACAAAGAGACTGTTCAAGCATTTTATGACTTGTCTCGTTATGAGGGTATCATCCCAGCACTTGAGAGTGCACATGCAGTAGCGTTTGCTATGAAACTAGCAAAAGACAAACCGTATGAATCAATCTTAGTAAATTTAAGTGGAAGAGGCGATAAAGATATAGATTTTATGGCTGAGAAATTTCCACCAGAAGATTATGTGTAAGAGTGTTTTTAACCAAAAAAAGATAAAATACCGTTTTTAAATAAACAGAGAAAGTTTTTAATGAACTTAATAGAAAAGTTAGAATCGCAAGAACGCCTAAACTACGAAGATGGTCTAGCTCTTTATGAGCTTGACCTCTTCACTTTGGCAAATCATGCCGATAAAAAACGAAAGTCACTTTATGGGAAAAAAGCATTTTTTAACGTAAACAGACATATCAATCCTACCAATATCTGTAAAGATATTTGCAAGTTTTGTGCTTTTAGCTCAAACAGAAAAAATCCAAACCCTTACACTATGACACACGAAGAGATTTTAAGCGCCGTAGAAGAATCATATAAAAATGATATAAAAGAGGTGCATATAGTATCAGCCCACAATCCTGAAACAGGATTAGAGTGGTATTTGGAAATCTTTTCAAAGATAAAAGAGAAGTTTCCATCTCTACATGTAAAGGCACTAACTGCTGCTGAAATTAACTTTTTAGCAACTGAATACAAGCTAACTTACGAACAAGTTATAGATAAAATGGTTGAATATGGTGTAGATTCTATGCCAGGTGGTGGGGCTGAAATATTTAACGAAGAGGTTAGAGACTATATCTGTAAAGGTAAAGTAAGCTCACAAGAGTGGCTTGATATACATGCACTTTGGCATTCAAAAGGTAAGATGTCAAATGCAACTATGCTTTTTGGTCATGTAGAAAAACGTAAAGATAGAATAGACCACATGTTAAGACTCCGTGATGTTCAAGACAAAACAAATGGTTTTAATGCTTTCATTCCTTTAGTCTATCAAAGAGACAATAACTACCTTAAAGTAGAAGACTTTCTAAGCTCAACAGAAATACTAAAAACATATGCAATTAGCAGACTTATGTTAGATAACATACCGCACATAAAAGCATATTGGGCAACTTCTACAATAAATCTTGCATTAATCGCACTAGAATTTGGAGCAGATGATTTAGATGGAACTATAGAAAAAGAGGCAATTCAATCAGCAGCAGGGGCGCCAAGCGCAACTGGTATGAATATAAAGAACTTTTTAGACTTGATAACAACAAGTGGTTTTACACCAGTTGAACGTGATAGTCTATACAATGAATTAAAAATCTACAGTTAGGTAAAAGGAGATATCTTGGGTTTATTTAAACTTAAAGAACACGGTACAGATGTAAAAACAGAGTTTACAGCAGGTTTCACAACATTTTTAACGATGATGTATATCGTTCCAGTTAACGCAATCATTATGAGCAAAACAGGTATGGATTTTGGAGCATTAGTTACAGCTACAGCTCTTATCACTATTTTTGCAACAGTTTTAAATGGGTTTTGGGCAAACACACCAATCGCTATGAGTGTTGGTATGGGGCTTAATGCGTATTTTACATTTGGTTTAGTACTTGGTATGAAAATACCTTGGCAGACTGCTTTAGGTATTGTTTTTATTTCAGGAGTTCTATTTTTAGTCCTCTCTTTTACAAAGTTTAGAGTTTGGATTATGCAGAGTGTTCCTCATGACTTACGTCGTGCTATCAGTGCTGGTATTGGTGCTTTTATAGCATTTATTGGACTAAAGAGTATGGGTATGGTTGTTGCAAATCCAGCTGTTCTTGTTGGTCTTGGTGATTTTAGTGATTCAAAAGTTCTTATAGGTGTTATTGGTTTAGTTCTTGTATTTGGACTTTACGCTTGGAAAGTAAAAGGTGCATTTATTATTGCTGTTATATTGACTTCTATTGTAGCATGGGTAACTGGTGTGGCACCAGCTCCAAGTGAGTTCTTTTCTATGCCAGCTTCTATTGGTGCAATTGCATTTGAATTAGATATAGTTTCAGCATTTACTTTAGCTCTTGCTCCAGTTATCATTACATTTTTGATTACAGATATGTTTGATTCACTTGGAACTCTTGCAGGTGTTGGTTATCGTGCAGGTCTTTTTAAAGAGGGTGGTAAAGATCTACAAAAAACTCTTGAGGCTGATGCTGGTGCAACTGTTGCAGGTTCACTTCTAGGTCTTTCAACAACTACAAGTTTCATAGAGAGTGCAAGTGGAGTAGAAGAGGGTGGAAGAACTGGTTTAACTGCTGTTGCAACAGGACTTTTCTTTGTTCTTACACTGTTTATGATGCCTCTTTTCTCAGCAATACCAGAAAATGCAATTTACCCAGTTTTAGTTATGGTTGGCGTACTAATGTTTAGTGAGCTTTCTCATATCAATTTTGATGATATTGCTATCTCAGCTGCAACATTTTTAATTGTTATTATGATGCCTTTGACATTCTCTATCACAAATGGATTAGCATTTGGTTTCGTTGCATACCTATTTATCAAATTGATAAAAAAAGAGTTTGAAGATATCAATATAGGGGTTGTATCTTTAGCTGTTATTAGTTTGATAGTGTTTATAGTTCAATAAGGGGAAAAATAGTGAGATTTTATAGTTATGATGAGTTTAAAATAGATGTAAATATGTTGGCTAAAGAGATAAAGCCATACAAACCAGATGTGATTTTAGCAATTGCAAGAGGTGGTATGACTCTAGGACATTTTTTAGCGGAAGCATTAGAAATGAGGGATTTGTACTCAATAAACTCAATCCATTATGAAGAGACTAGAAAGCTTGATACAATTAACATCTTTAACATGCCAGATTTAAGCAAGGCAAAAAAAGTAGTTATTGTTGATGACATCATTGATAGTGGTGAAACTATGATAGAGATAAAAAAAGTTTTAATAAAAAAATATCCTGATTTAGATCTAAAAGTTGCTTCAATCTACTACAAAGAAAAAGCACTTGTTAGACCAGATTTTGCAGCTCGTGAAGCAACAGAGTGGATAGAATTTTTTTGGGATTTTCAGATAGATAACTATAAATAACCATATGGGAGGTTCTAACCTCCCTGTATTTATGCTATAATCACCATAAAAGAGGATTGTTAGCATATGATTTTAATGATAGACAATTACGATAGTTTTACTTACAACATAGTTCAATACTGCCTAGAGTTAGGTGCTAATCTGAAAATAATTAAAAACGATGAACTTACTATTGCTCAGATTGAAGAACTTAATCCAGAAAAAATCATAATCTCTCCCGGTCCAGCAACACCAAATGAAGCAGGAATAAGTCTTGAAGTAATAGAACATTTTAAAGATAAATTGCCTATTTTGGGTATATGTCTAGGACACCAAGCTATAGCCCAAGTTTTTGGAGCTAAAGTTGTAAGAGCTAAAAACATGATGCATGGAAAAACTTCAACTATTAAACAAAATGAGTCAACATGTATATTTAAAGGCTTACCTGAGAGCTTTATCATGACCCGTTATCACTCGCTTGTAGTTGAAAAGAAAGACCTACCAAGTGAACTCATACCAACATCGTATAGCACAGATGACCATGAGATAATGAGCTTACATGTAAAGGGCAAAGATATTTACGGTGTTCAATTTCACCCAGAATCTATTCTAAGTGAATATGGTTACGAAATATTGGATAATTTTTTAAAAATATGAAAGAGATAAATTTAGTTTTTATTGTTATCATTACAAGTGTATTATTTTTACTATATGGCGTAAGCTCACTCTCTATTAGGTATGAAGAAGCAGTTATTCTTTTTGAAGGAACATCTTTAATCCACTATCTTGTTTATTTTTCAACAAAACTATTTGGACAAACAGATTTAGCATTAAGATTACCATTTATCCTTTTACATATAGGTTCCTTAATTCTACTATATAAAATTGGGAAACTATTTTTAAAAAGAAAATTGGACAGAGTAGTCTCTATTGCTCTTTATGCAATGCTCCCAGGAGTCAATAGCATTGCAATATTGGTCAATGGTGCTTATATAGCAATATTTCTGACTTTACTTTTTATATATTTTTACATGTATGGATACAAAAAAGCATCATTTGCTGTATTAATTATTGCATTATTTGCAGACAACTCTTTTGCAATCTTATATCTCTCATTGTTCTTCTATAGTATTTTAAATAAAGAAAAGCAACTTCTAGCACTATCCTTAGCTCTTTTTGGGCTATCTATGTATATATACGGTTTTGATACAGGCGGAAAACCAAAAGGGTATTTTTTAGATACCTTGGGAGTCTATGCAGCTGTATTTTCTCTATTTTTATTTATATATCTATTGTATGCACTCTATAGGATACTTATAAAAGAAGAGAAAAATTTACTTTGGAGTATATCCTTTTTTAGTTTGGTGATATCACTGATACTTTCATTAAGACAAAAACTTCTTGTAGAAGATTTTGCAGTTTTTGTTGTTATAGCAATACCACTTGTTGTAAAGGTGTTTTTTAATAGTTACAGAGTAAGGTTACCACAACATAGAAAATATCACAATATCTCATTTGGGGTGGTCTTCGTTTTCTTAGTGTTAAATCTTGGAGTAAGCTATTTTAATAAACCATTTTATCTTTTCATTAAAGACCCAAGTAACCATTTAGCATATAAGTATCACATAGCAAAAGATTTAGCACAAATACTCAAAGATAAAAATATAAATAATATAAACATAGAAGATAGTCAATTAGCTCTAAGATTAAAATTCTATGGCATACAAAGTGGCAGTATATATAAACTATCTCCTTCAAAATTTAGAAAAACAAATTATGAGAAGATAAATATTAAATATTATGGTAAAATAGTAAAAACATTTTATCTATACAGATAGGAGCATTTATGAAACACGCATTTACCATGATAGAGTTAGTTTTTGTAATAGTCATAGTAGGAATCATCTCAGTAATGATAGCCCCAAACTTCCAAGGCAATAATCTAAGACAAGCCGCAGATCAAGTTGTAAGTCATATAAGGTATACACAACACTTAGCTATGATGGA
>CAZHBU010000051.1:7812-13355 GCA_964530865.1 uncultured Sulfurospirillum sp. | reverse complement strand
GTACAAAAAGTATCAACACAGAACTTTTACAAGCACCACTTCTATATATGGGAATTAGTACTTTTTGTATAATTATAAGTTTCTTTATTGCAAAAGCTTTTTTTAGTAACTCAAAAGAGCGTTCAATCGTAACCATTTCTGGCGTTATAGGGAACACTGGGAATCTAGGAATTCCTATCGGTATTGCACTTTTTGGTCAAGAATCTATCATATATACTTCTCTTATAAACGTATCAAATATATTTATAATTTATACAGTAGGCGTATACTTCTACTCACGTGGACAATTTAGCATAAAAGAGTCTATACTAAATATCATAAAATTACCTTTTATTTGGTTTGCCCTTTTAGCTCTTTGCTTAAATCTTTTACATGTAGAGATTCATAGCTCTATCTTCAAGTCTCTTGAGATGGGTGCTTACGCGGCTATGGTTCTTCAACTCATGATATTTGGCATGTTTTTATATAGCGTTAAACTAAAGAGTCTAAATCTGAAATTACTTTTACATGTAGGAGTAATTAAGTTCCTAATCATTCCAATTATCTCTATTTTGATACTTAAAAGTTTAAATTTAAATGAATTCATAGTTGGTGTGATTTTACTAGAACTACTAGTTCCTCTTGCGGTTACTAATGTAAATTTATCATCACTATACAACTGTAAACCAGTTGATGTTACTGCTCTAGTGTTTTTTAGCTCACTCTTTTTTATACCTTATATTCTTTTTATTATGCAACTTTTTGGTAAACTATAACTATGGAAAATACAATTAATGAAAAAGATATACGATTAAAATATACTCGAGGACTAGAGAAATTTGTGAGAAGCAATATATCGTACTTAAAAGACCCAACATTTAAGTTTGAAATTTTTAAAAAAAGAGTAAAAAAGACATTTGAGGTACTAAAAAAGATACCTCATATCCGACTCAGTGCCACCTACCCTATAGCCTTAGAAAAGTATGTCAATCTTGTTTTAGGAGTCTTACATGTAGAAGAACTAAAAGATGAAGAAAAAGATGAATTGCAAACTAAACTCCTTAAAGAAGCCAATCTACTTCATAAAGAAAAAAACAAAACCCAATACAAAAAAGACAAGCACAAAAAGAGTAGTTTTAATGATGGTTACTGAAAAATAGCACGATCTCTTCTCTCATCTGAGCAATATCAACTATAGTATTGATTTTATTTCTAAACGCTGAAGCCTCTTCATATCCTTTTGAGTAAACATGAAGATGTTTTCTAAACATACTCACTCCGTGAGAGCCATGAAACTCTACCATAGAGTTATAATGCTCAAGTATAATCTCGGCTTTTAATGCACTATCGACCGAGTTTTCACCATGCTTTAACTGATAAAATATCCAAGGATTTCCAATTGCCCCTCGTCCTATCATAAGAGAATTACAACTTGTTATCTGTTTTACATCCATTGCCTTTTCATAGCTTGTTATATCGCCATTGGCTAAGACTGGTATTTTAACAGCCTCATTTATAGTTGCTATAGCCTCATAATCAACAGCAGCTTTATATGCTCCCGCACGAGTTCTACCATGAACACTCATAAAATCAACTCCACTACCTTCGACTGCTTTTGCAATCTCTTTTGGAATCTTATCAACATACCCTAAGCGAACTTTTGCACTAGTATATTGTTTATTTGAGTGTTTTTTAATAGTTTCTATTATTTTGCCTAAATGTGGTAAATCTAAAAGCAAGGAAGAACCAGAGCTTTGTGAAACCACTTTAGGTACAGGACATCCACAGTTCAAATCAATCCCATCTATACCTTCTATATCATTAAGTATCTCAACTGCATCACGAATAGCTACTAAATCACTTCCTGCAATCTGAACTATATATGGAGTCTCTAATGAGGATTTTTCAAGCATCTTAAATGTTTTTTTAGAGTGGTGTTGTAGAGCATTTGAACTTATCATCTCTGAAAAAGTTAAATCAGCTCCAAATTTTTTAACAACACTACGAAATGGGAGGTCTGTATATCCAGCAAGTGGGGCAAGGGCAATAATGCCCTTTTCAAAATCTATTGTTTTCAATATTTATATTCTTAAAAAAAGTCCACTGTTGACACTCTTGCCATGGTCTCTTAGAAAAAGTATTGTTTTCCATTTTTCAAACTCTTCTTCATCAGAATTTTCTAGTATTTCTCTTACTTTATCTATCATCTGCAACTCATTAAGAACATATAAATATGAATCAGCGGCAGCTGAATGTTCTGGAGAATTATAAAGTTTTTCAAAAAGTGCTATAAGAGCATCAGGTTCAAGTTTAGTCTTAATTTCATACGCAAGTTCTAAGTAGTCCTCACGACTTGCTTCAAACTGCATTAAAAGCTCTTGAATCTCATCAAAATCCATCTTAATAGCAACAGTTCCCTCTTCTTCAAGGTATCTTTCCATTAAAACTCTAAACATCTCTTTTGTTGGAGCAAAATCTAACTTCTTAATATCGATATAACTAGCATATTTTATGTACTCAAAGTATGCCTTTTTATACAATTCACTACTTGTATCTTTACACTCTTCAAGTATAGTCGAAGAGTATTTTGCATCTTCTTGAAGTTTGTTAATTTCATTCTGCTCTAAGAGTTTATTCTCAGGCGAAAGTTTGTATTTTTTAAGTTCTACTATTTTTCCATCATTTATCTCTTGCACAATTTTGCGATTTGACTCTATCTTCTCATCTTTACTATCAAAATTTTCTATATTTTTATAATCCATCATTTTGATACTTTTGCCTATAAACCTAAACAAATCAGTTTTATACTTTATGAGGCTATCTTCGCCCATAACTTTTTCACTAAGTGCTATTTTAAAGTTTTCAAAGTCTCTATTTACAGCTCTATTTTTCCAAAAGTCTTTAAGGCTATAATACATCATATGTGTAGTTGAAGCAATAAAAAGTAAAATTGTTGGCAAAACAATCCAAAGTGCAATCGGAAATTCTAACGAAAACTTATAAACGCTCAGCGTATACGTATCTCCATTGAAACTATATACATATAGACCTATTGCCAACATGTAAACTACTGTTAAAAGAATATATCGTTTGATTCCCATACTATGCCCCTTACTTATTTTGTTTTTCTATTATCTCTCTACAAACTATACAATACTTTGCATAAGGTTTTACTTTTAGTCTTTGAAAACTAATATCTTCCTCACACATATCACATACGCCATATCCTCCACTCTTTATTTTACTAAGAGAGAAATCTATTTCACTAAGCTCACGACTCTGCTGTGCACTTATAGCTTGTTCTATCATACGATCAGTACTAACTGCAGCATGATCTGCTTCATCTCCGACTTCATCATCTTTTAAAGAAGCTATCTCTCTAGCCGCATCATCTATGTTTTTCTTTATCTGCACTCTTCTTGTTGAAAGTAAATCTTCAAAGTATTTTAAATCACTATCTCTCATTGTTTTTTTCCTTATAGTCCTACTTATGGTAGGGGTGGTTGTTTTTTATACATAGCCCTCTGTAAATCTGTTCATAAAGAACAGTTTTAGCTATCTTATGGGCAAATGTCAATCTGCTAAGGCTTATAACTTTTTGAGTTTTATCTAAAAACTCTTTGTTAAAACCATAAGCACCGCCAATAAAAAAATTGATATTTATTTCATTATCAAAGATTTTACTAAACTCAAAACTATCACACTGCTTTCCTTCAACATCTAAAGCGATATTGCAACCCTTCAAATAGGGTTCATAGGTTTTCGTGTATGATTCTTTAGCTTCCTTAGCCCCTTTTACTTGGGCTTTGGCTATTTGCTTGTTGAAAAGTACAATATCTTCTACAGAAGCACTCTTTGAGATCATCTTTATGAACTCTTTGTTAAGTGCATCTATATGGCTATCGCCACTTTTCTCTATGCTAAAGACTTTAATGTTCATACAAGTCACTTCCGACTACTGCGTATGTAACACCATCAATCTCATCATCCACTTTAACCCCACCGATTGCACCAACCGGCTTAAAAGAGAGTCTTGCTAAGCCACTTAGGCTCTCTTTTAAAACGTTTGCATCATCTTTAGTTTTAGTAACTCTATAAGCCCCTAACCCTATGTAGTCTATATCCAGACCATTTGCCTCTAAAATTTCTTCTTTGTTATGAGTTGAGATTCCCAAAACTTTTCTTCCAATATTTTGTCTAATCTCTTTTATAGATGTTTTTTTTAAGTCATCTTGACCAACGTGTAGACCATCACAGAACTCTGCTAAATCTACATCATCATTAACCAAAAGAGTTATATCACAAAGTGATTTTATCTTCAGTAAGTTTTCTATTTTTCTTTGTCTATCTCCTTTTTTGTCTCTATATTGAATCATCTCTACATGTAAAGCTTTACATGTAGAGATAAATCTCTCTATCGTCCACTCATTTTTAACCAATGTTTCATAGTCTAAAAGAGCGTAAATCTTCATTTAAGAAGCTTTTATTTTTAGTTCGTACTCATCTTTTTTATAATTCTTTCCAAAAAAAGTCAACATATCCGAAATACACTTTTTCATCTCACTACGTTGAACTATCATATCGATTAAACCATGTTCAAGTAAAAACTCTGCTCTTTGAAATCCTTCAGGCAAATCAGCACCAATAGTCTGCTTTATAACTCTCTGTCCAGCAAAACCTATGAGTGATCCTGGTTCAGTTATGATAACATCTCCAAGCCAAGCAAAACTTGCACTTACTCCACCCATAGTTGGGTCGGTTAAAACCGATATAAAAGGAAGACCTGCATCGCTTAGTTTAGTTAGAGCTGCTGAAGTTTTTGACATCTGAAGAAGTGCAAAAGTACTCTCTTGCATTCTTGCCCCTCCACTTGCACTTACTATAACCAAGCCCTCTTTGTTCTGTATAGCACGATTAATTGCTCTTACAATTTTTTCACCCTCAACTGAACCAAGACTTCCACCCATAAACTTAAAATCAAATACTACAAGCTGTGAACTTATGCCATTGATAGTACAGCTTCCGCTGATAACAGACGAAGTACGCCCTGTTTTTTCAGTAGCTTCAGCAATACGTTTTTTATATGATTTTTTGTCTACAAATTTTAATGGATCAACAGGAGCTAAAGATGTATCGAACTCCGTAAAACTATCTTCATCAACAATTAGATTAATTCTTTGTTGCGCTGTAATACGCATGTGAAATCCACATTTTGGGCAGACATTAAAAAGGTGTTCAATCTCTTTAAAGTACATCAGTGATTGACATTTTGAACACTTTACCCAATGACTTGGAGCTTCTTTTGGAGATGACTGCTTTTTACGAAAATTGCCGAAAAACTCACTAAATCCCATCATAAATATCTCCTATTTTTAAATAAATTGGAGTATTTTATCAAAAATTTCCTTATTCTGGCTTACAAGAAGTAGGTCATCTCTCTTTTCTACATACAAATCTTCACACATATATAATCCAGCAGCTATATCATACTCACGCATTTTCCCCTCATAAAGAACAAAATCTACATCATGAGCATAAGCCAAAGAGAGAGCAAAAGCCCCAGG
>CAZHBU010000051.1:0-7712 GCA_964530865.1 uncultured Sulfurospirillum sp. | reverse complement strand
TATATATTGCCAAAAACACTCAAATATTTTATAAAAATCTCTTCAGCTATTAAATCTATTTTTGAACTTATATCTCCACCTGCACCTAAAGAGATACTCTGACAAAAATCTTCATCAGAGTTATTTTCTAGTAAATCTATTATCTCTCTATTTGCTGATATCACAGCTTCAAAAAAACTATTCATTTTAGCTTAGCAAACTCTTCATAATTGCTTCAGCAGCACTTTTACCCTCAGCTGCTGCAGTTACAACAAGATCACTTCCTCTTTTACAATCTCCTCCAGCATAAACGCCAGACTTGCTTGTTTCATGATTTTCGTCAACTTCAATAGCACCCCATTTGTTTACCTCAATGCCATTTTCAGCTAAAAAGTCTGGTGTAGAAGCACAAAAGCCAAGAGCAAAGATAACAACATCAGCTTCAACTCTAAACTCGCTACCTTTTACCACTTCAACTGATGCTCTTCCACTTGCATCTTTAGTACTCAACATAGTTTTTTGCATCTCGATTGCTATAACTTCGTTTTTACTATTTACTACTATCTCTTTTGGTGCAACATTATATGTAAAAAGTGCTCCCTCTTCTTTTGAGTTTTTAAACTCTTTTTTACTACCAGGCATATTGTATTTATCACGACGATACAGACACTTTACACTCTTAGCACCTTGACGAAGAGATGTTCTAAGACAATCCATAGCAGTATCACCACCACCAATAACAACTACATTTTTACCCTCTACTTCATACTTTTTATCATAATTCTCATGGAAAAGTTTTTTCTGAATATCTCTTAAAAAATCCATTGCCATAAATACATTTTTACCATTTTCATTGACTAGTTTTGCTCTATTTGAAGTCTCTGCCCCAATACTTAAGAAAATTGCATCATGCTCACTTGCTATGTCATCAAAGCTAATATCTTTTCCTATTTCAGAGTTTACATGTAGACTCATACCAGCCTCTTGAAGCCACTTAACACGACGAGCTACTACCTTTTTATCGAGCTTGAATCCAGGTATTCCATAAGTGAGAAGTCCACCTGCTCTGTTTTGTCTCTCATGCATATCAACTTTAATTCCAGCTCTTAAAAGATAAGTGGCACATGCTAACCCAGCAGGACCAGCTCCAATAATAGCTACTGTTTTGTTAGTTGTAATCCCAGGGAACTCCGGTTTTAAACCTTTTTTAAAACCATGCTCAGATATAAATGTTTCAATTGAGCCAATGGTAATTGCTCCATGTCCATCATTGAGTGTACAATCACCTTCACAAAGCCTATCTTGAGGACAAATTCTTCCTGTGATTTCAGGGTACGGATTAGACTCATTTGAAAGTTTAAATGCTAACTCATTTTTCATGCCACTTATGGATTTCAACCAATAAGGAATATAGTTATGAAGAGGGCACTTGTTATGACAAAAAGGATCGCCACATTGAACACAACGACTCGCTTGACTTGATGCCTCTTCTTTTGTCATAGGCTCATAAATCTCTCTAAAATCTTCTACTCTTTCGCTACTTTCACGTCTGTTTGGTTCTATTCTCTCTAAGTTTATAAAATTTTGCATTTCTAACATCTCTCTAGTCCCCCTCTTCTGGATTCAATGGTGCTTTGGTCATGTCTTTTGGACGTACTATCCAAAAGTCTCTTACAGAGTGACGGAAGTTGTCTAAAATATAAGTCGCTTTCACACTCTTTGTTTTATTTATATGAGCTCTTAACTGTCTCTTCAAAAAGTGTCTAGCTTCATCCATATCATCTGTATCTATTCGCTCTGCAATTACAAGTTCTTGATTTAGTTTGTCAATAAAAACATGCTCGGTATCGTAGATAAATGCTACACCACCTGTCATACCAGCACCAAAGTTAACTCCTGTGTTTCCAAGTATGGTTACAACTCCACCTGTCATATACTCACAAGCGTGATCACCAGTCCCCTCAACTACAGTAGTTGCTCCAGAATTTCTTACACAAAATCTCTCACCAACTTCACCAGCGATAAAAAGCTTTCCACCAGTTGCACCGTATAGACATGTATTACCCCCACTTGTATAACCATCTCTTTGGTATTTAGGGATTATTACTATCTGTCCACCGTTCATGCCTTTACCAATATAATCATTGGCAGTTCCATGAAGTCTTATTTTTACACCATTTATCAAAAATGCTCCAAAAGATTGTCCGGCAGTTCCATTAAGCTCAAACTTTATACTATCTTCTGGTAAACCTTTGTTACCATAGTATTTTGCTATCTCACCACTTACCAGTGCACCAAAACTTCTATTTGTATTTTTGATTGTTTTATGAATTACTATCTTGTCATCAGAATTCTCTATTACTTTATAGACCTCTTTTAAAATGTCATGTTCAAATTCATTGGGATCAAATGGATCATTTGAAGCTTTTTGACATGTATCTATGCCATCAATATTCATCAAAACTGATGAAAAATCAAACTTTTTAGCAAGCTCATTATCTTTTACATGTAAGAAGTCACTTCTTCCTATAATCTCTTCCATACTTTCATAACCAAGCTCAGCCAACTGCTCACGAACATCTTCAGCTAAAAGTGTAAAGAAGTTTACTATTTTGTCTACTGTTCCAACAAAATGAGCTCTTAGTTTCTCATCTTGAGTGGCAACACCAACCGTACATCTGTTTTGGTGACAGATTCTAAGAATCTTACACCCTATAACAGTAAGTGCTACTGTACCAAATGCATAACTCTCAGCTCCAAGAAGTGCTGCTTTTATAACATCTAATCCAGTTTTAAGCCCACCATCTGTTTGAACGTGAACACTATCTCTAAGATGATTTGCTTTTAGTGCATTATGTGCTTCACTCAGTCCAAGTTCCCAAGGATTTCCTGCAAATTTTATTGACGTTAGAGGAGCTGCGCCCGTTCCACCATCGCCGCCACTAATGATGATTTTATCGGCATAAGCCTTAGCAACACCAGCTGCAATTGTTCCAACACCTGCGGTTGAAACTAGTTTTACTGTTATGATAGCTTCAGGATTAACCTGTTTTAAATCATATATAAGTTGAGCTAAATCCTCAATAGAGTAAATATCATGATGAGGAGGAGGAGAGATAAGTGTAACTCCCGGGACTGTATAACGCAAATTAGCTATAAGTGGTGTAACCTTATGCCCTGGTAACTGTCCACCCTCTCCTGGTTTTGCTCCTTGAGCTACTTTTATTTGAATTTCAGTCGCACTTCTTAGGTATTCTGGTGTTACACCAAAACGTCCAGATGCTACTTGTTTGATTTTTGAAATCTTATTAGTTTTTAGTCTCTCAGTTGATTCGCCACCCTCACCAGAGTTACTCATACCACCAATCTTATTCATAGCTTCTGCTAAAGATTCGTGCGCTTCGGGAGAGATAGAGCCAAGACTCATGGCAGCACTTGCAAATCTTTTAAAAATCTTCTCTTTTGGCTCTACTTTATCTATGCTGATTGGCTTTCTATCACTTTTTAGCTCAAAAAAGTCACGTATAAATTTTAAATCTCTTCCATTTACCAAGTTTTTATAGTAATTATAATCCTCTTTTTCTCCACTTGCTGAAAGTTTCTGTATAGCATGAACAACGGCTGGTCCAAAATCGTGAAATTCACTTCCATCTATATGCTTATAAAATCCGCCAATCTCAAGTGGAAAAAGTTTCTTACTCAAATCTAACTCATAAGCTTTTGCATGGTTAAATTTTAGTTTTTTCTCTATGTCTTCATAACCAAGACCTGGTATCATCGCGTATGTATCACGAAAACAGTCATCTACAACTTCATCGGCAAGTCCTAAACAATCAAACAAAGATGAACTTCTATATGAAGATATAGTAGCAATTCCCATTTTTGAGATGATTTTTAGTAGACCTTGATTTAGTGCAGAATTCACATTTTTAAGAGCTGTTTTAGTTTCATATGAAGTCATACTACTCTCTTTACACTCTTCCAAGGTTGTCGCGTAAAGTATATAAGGATAAACAGCACTTGCACCAAATCCTATAAGTGTCGCACATGAGTGTGAATCAAAAACCTCACCTGTTATAGTTATGATAGAAGCTTTGTGTCTGATACTCTCTGCTGAAAGTGCTTGGTTTAATCTTCCCATAACCATAAGCATCGGTATCGCTTTGAGTGTTTTACTCATACCTCTATCGTCTAAAAATATGATTTTTATTTTCTCTTTTTTTACAGCTTGAACTACATCATAAACTAAATCTTCTAATGACCCTTTGAGGTTGTCTTCAAAAAGTGTTGAAAAAACTCTATTTTTATAATCTTCTTTATACCTTGGATGCGTAGTATCACCAAAAGACATAAGTACTTCAAGCTTCTCTTGCATTAATACAGGAGATATAGATTTTATACGTTTTGCATGTTCGCTAGATTCATCAAGAACATTTCTTATCTCACCAAATCCAGCATTCAAACTCATGACAACTTTTTCACGAATCGGATCAATTGGTGGGTTAGTCACCTGAGCAAATTTTTGTTTAAAAAAGTCACTAAAGTTTCTCTGTTTTTTACTAAAAGCCGCCATAGGAGTATCGTCTCCCATAGCTCCAACGCCTTCTTTGCCGTCTTTCATCATAGGAGCTAAAACCATATCTTTGACTTCTTGAGTTACATTGAAAAATCTCTGTTCATAAGCAAGATTTTTTCTCTCATAGTCACTAGTTTTTGCAAAAGGAACTTCTACAAACTCTTGAAGATAGACTAAGTTTTTATTTAACCACTCAGCATATCTATTTGAATTTTTTAGATAGTCATCTATCTCATTGTTTTTCATAACCTTGCCAAATTTAAGATCTATTCCTATCATCTGTCCACTTTGAAGACGACCACGTTCTAGTATATTTTCTTCTTCAACATCAAGAACACCATACTCACTAGAAATCATGATACGCTCATCTTTTGTGATGATATATTTGGCAGGACGAAGACCATTTCTATCCAAAATACAACCTATATATCTTCCATTTGTTAACGAAACAGCAGCTGGTCCATCCCAAGGCTCAAAGTTTATACTTGCAAACTCATAAAATGCTCTTAAATCTGAGTCCATATGTGGAGAGTTTTGCCAAGGAGCTTGAATGAGTGTACGTGCTGCTTTGAAAAAATCATAACCATTTGCTAGCATAAACTCAAACACGTTATCCAAACTAGCACTATCACTCACATTTGAATTTGTTATTGGTATAAGTTTAGAGAGTTCTTTATCTGAAAATACGCTACTTTTCATGCACTCACTTTTCATCTCTGTATGAAATCTATTTGATTCTATTGAGTTTATCTCACCATTATGTGCGATTGAGCGAAATGGTTGAGCTAATCTCCATTCAGGAAGAGTGTTTGTAGAGAATCTTTGGTGAAAAAGTGCAAATGTAGTTTTAAAGTTTTGATTTTCTAAATCAAGATAAAAAGTTTTGATATGTGTTGGCATAATCAACCCTTTATAAGATATAACCTTGTTTGAAAATGATGGTATATAAAAATCTTTGTCAGCATTGAGTGCCATCTCTATCTCTCGACGAGTCAAATACAAAAGTGCTTCAAATCTCTTAGTTGCAATTAAAGATGAAGGAGTTACAAAAATCTGAACAATCTCAGGAAGAGAATCAAGAGCTTGTTTACCAAGTGCTTTTATGTTAATCGGAACGTCACGATAGAGTACAACTTTGAGGTCATTCTTTTCACAAATATCTTCAAAAACTCTTTTTTGGTTATCATTTTGTAAAAAAACCATCGCTACTGCAAACTGCTTAGGCAAATCAACACCCAATGTTTTTGCTTCTCTTTTCATAAACTCTTTTGGGAGTGAAAATAGCAGTCCACTACCATCTCCAGTCTTTCCATCAGCTGCAACTGCTCCTCTGTGCATCATTCTTTCTAATGCTTTTATAGAATCTTCTACATTTTGGTGAGTCGGCATATTGTTTATATTTGCTAGCAGTCCAAAACCACAGTTATCTTTAAAATTTGTTATTAAATTTCTTTTCAAGTCCTATCCTTTTAAGTAAAAGTGCCTAAGCATACTAAAAAATCACTTAGTTTTCAATTAATCTCCTATTGACGGGCTTTAAAAAAGACTATATATCTTATTTAAACTTATAAGTCAATAAAATAAATAAATTCATATTTAAGTTACTATTTAAAATTTATATTTTTTTAAAATTTTACTGCTAAAATTACGTATGCAAGGATATATTATAAACTTTAACAGAGTTAAAGATGAAGATTTAATTGTTACTGTTCTAACTTGTGATAACATATTGACACTATATAGATTTTACGGTGCAAGACACTCTCACATAAATCTTGGTTACAAAATAGACTTTGAAGCAAAATCATCTATAAAATCAACTATACCTCAACTCAGTGGAGTTTTGCATCTTGCTTCAAAATGGAACCTAGAACACGATAGAATGTTCATATGGCAACCTTTTATAAAACTATTTTTTCTTCACCTAAGAGATGTAGATGATATTCATGAATTCTATTTTGAACTCTTAGAGAAGTGCAGTTCTATCTGGCACTTACAAAACCCTAAAAGAGTAGCCATAGAGGCTTATATAAAGCTCTTAGAGTACGAAGGAAGACTTCATGATGAGTTTATCTGTTTCAACTGTGAAGAGCCTGTAAAAGATGATTTATCGCTTATAAGGGGTTTTATGCCAGCACATGAAAAATGCGTCTGGAGTGATACATTTAACCGTCTACATGTAGAAGATCTATTTGAGAAAAAAAGTAGTATGTTTATGAATGATGAAGAAGTTGATAGACTTTGGAAAATTATGCTGGAAGGTTTTTAACTACCTCTCCAAATGCTCTTCTTGAGAAAAACTTGAAACATTTAGATTTTTAAAAGCAGTTTTCAGTGA
The DNA here is from genome assembly GCA_964530865.1 of uncultured Sulfurospirillum sp. GTDB lineage: Bacteria > Campylobacterota > Campylobacteria > Campylobacterales > Sulfurospirillaceae > Sulfurospirillum_A. Next base: position 819 of record CAZHBU010000051.1, on the reverse strand, counting down.
AACAAACAACTCTTTGTTCTCTTCTTCCATTTTTGCTAACATCTCTTTTGTCTTTGCACGAGCTACTGGCATCTTTATATCGAACCGCATAGCAGGACATGCTTCATCTCCGATGGTTGGCATACCATGTTCACTTGCTTGATCACGAAGCTGACGTTCTCTTGCATGTATAAAAGGTCTAATTACCTCTAGACCGTTACCGGCTTTATAAACTGGTGGCATAGAACGAAGTGCTCCGTTGTAACTAAAATTCATAAAAAAACTCTCAACAGCATCATCTAAATGATGAGCGAGAGCAAGTTTTTCATAGCCATTATCTTTTGCATAAGAGTACAAAGCCCCTCTTCTCATACGAGAAAAAAAGCTACAAAAAGAAGAATTTTTTCTAATTTTTTCTTTTGAAAGTTCATATATTTTAGTGTCATATACTTCATGGTCTATTTCATACTCTTTACAATGAGCTTTAAGAGTCTCTAAATTTTCACCCATTCCGTAAGCAATAGTAACTGCTTTAAACTCAAATTTTATAGGCGATACACGTTGAAGGTGCTTAAAAACATGAGCTAAACATAGAGAATCTTTCCCTCCACTAAGCCCAAGTAGAATCTTATCACCCTCTTTTATAAGGTTGTACTTCATAACTGTGCGACCCGTAGTACGTAAAAGCTTCTTACTAATGTTAAGCATCTACTATCTTATCGACCATTGTTATAACAAAATCAGCACTTATCTTAGCTGATGTCTTTAAAAACTCATCAAAACTAAAACTTGCATCCATATCTGCTGCATCACTTATAGCACGAAGTATAAAAAATGGAA
>CAZHBU010000050.1:2551-15081 GCA_964530865.1 uncultured Sulfurospirillum sp. | reverse complement strand
AAGGCAGGTTTATCAACTGCTATTATCTTTTTGTCTTGAAAAATAATCTTTGGTTTATTTATTTTGTCTACTCTAAAGTTTGTTTTTGGGCTTATCTCTCCACGAGCTACTGTAATCTTTCTTCCACCAGAGTAAACTACTCCACGGTCAATTAAGTCTTTTGCGGCTCTATTTGAAATACCTTCTTGAATTGCAAGTAATTTATATGCTTTTTCATTCATCTTAATGTTCCTTTTCCTGAGCTAAGCCCAGAAAATTCCTTGCACTGAAGCTATGCCTTGGCAAGAAATTTTTATTTGATTTTTTCTATTAGGGTTTTTATATCCCCTATATGTAAGACTTTAGAAGGTTTTATCTCTTCAAAGTCTATATCTTTTAGCTCCTCAATGGAGCATACTTTTATGTTTTCTACTAACTTAAAAAGTGCTTTTTGATTAAATGTGTACTTTCCACTTACTACTTTACAACCAAAAAAAGCTGGTTCAAGTGGATTGTGTCCACCTATGCCTTCCAAAAATGAGCCACAAAGTAAAACTGTATCTGCAATAGCAAACAGATTAACTAACTCACCCATCTTATCACAAAGCACTATATCTGCTTTTAAATCATCACTTATCTTCTCGTAACTTAAATCTCTTTTTTTAGTAAACTCTTTTAACAGTCTATCTACACTTTCAAATCTTTCTGGGTGTCTTGGCACTACTACTAGCATCTCATCATTTTTAAGATTTAGATTTTCCAATATCATCTGCTCTTCACCTTCATGAGAGCTTGCCATGACAATAACTTTTTTCTTCGGCTTTTTATACTTTTTAGTTACTATTGGCTTTGAAAATGTCTTTATATTTCCATTTACATATACATTTGAAGCACCTAACTCTTCGAGTCTCTTTTTATCTAGTTGGCTTTGTGCAAACACTTCATCAACACTAGCAAATACCCATCTATAAAACCATGAAAACTTTTTATAAGATTCGTAAGAGTTATCAGACACTCTTGCATTTACTAAAACTGTTTTTGTTCCTCGTAACTTTGAAACTATAAAAAGAAGAGGCCAAATTTCAGCTTCTGTTACTACTAAAGTTTTCTGTTTTTTTATCCAAAATGGAAGGAACAACTCAAAAGGCAAAAACCTTACATGTAGACCATCGACTTCTTTGGCTGATTTGTATCCTGTGCCTGTTATAACTGAAAGATTTATATCTTCACCTTTTAGCTCTTTAAATACAGTTTTTAATGAATTTACTTCGCCAAGAGAGCAAGCATGAAACCATATGCCACTTTTTTCAAAAGGCTTATTGTTTTTTAAAAAAAATCGTGCTGGCAGTGAAACTCTGTATTTTTGTCTAAAGGAGAGGATTATCAGAATTGGTAGTGCCAATATATATATTAGCACTACCAATAGGTAGTAGAAAAAAAGAAGCAATTTACGCCTGCTCTTCCTCTGTCTCTTTGTATAAAATTCTTCCACAATGAGGACAAGTTACAATGTCATCTTGCTTAATTACTTCTACATAAGTTTTGTCATTGATTCTCATAAAACAGCCATAACACGCCTGCTTTTTTACAGGAACTACGGTTGTATTTGCAGCCCATTTTCTAATTTTTTCATAAAAAGTAAGTATTTTTTGGCTCATCTCTGAAACTAATTTTTGTTTACCGCCATAAACTTCTGCTCTTTGTTTTTCTATATCAACCATTTCAGACTCAATTGATGCACGAATCTCTTCACTCTCTTTTTGAATCCCTTCAAGAGTCTCTTTTAGCTCTTCTTTATCAATCTCTTTTGCATCAATGATCTTATCGAGTCTTTCTATCTCTTCGTTCGCAAATTCACACTGCTCTTTAGAAATTTCTTCTTCAAGTTGAAGTGCTTTTATCTCTTTATCAGTCTTAACTATAGCGCCTTTTTTGGAAAGCTCTGTAAGTTTGTCTGCAAGCTCTGCTAAATGAAGCTCATTCTTTGCTTTTTTTAGTTTACAATCTTTAATTTCATCTTCAAAAGCTGTAATTTTATCAGTTACATCTTTCTCTTTTGCTGCTGATGCTCTTAGTTTTGACTCAATAGCCTCAACTTTTGGACCAAAATCATCAATCTCTTTATCTGTTTTAGCTAGATTTACTAACTGCTCTAAGTGCTTATTCATTTATATTGTATTCCTTATTATTTATATGAAAATGGGTTTTTTGAATTTGTCATTATAGCTTTTAATGGGAAATTTATCAAATTTTTGCTTAAACACGCTGGAAAATGGGACTCGCTCTCGAAGTGCCCAATGTCCAATAAATTCAAATTATTCTCTTTTGCCTCTAATGCCTGATGGTATTTGAAATCTCCACTCAAAAAACAATCAGCCTCAACTTCACCTATCAAATCACCACCACTACCTGTCGTTAAAGCACATCTTTTTATATGCTTCTGTGATCCTACACTTCTTACTATATCTAATCCTAAAGCACTCTTTACATGTAGAGCTAACTCTTCAAAACTACAATCTACATCAAAATAACAGATATGCCCATCGCAAGTTATATCTTTATATCCTAAAACTTCACTTCCTACATACTTGTTCAAATGAGTAATGTCAAAGTTCGTATGCATTGCAACTAAAGATATATCTTTTTTAATCATCTTTTTTATCAATTTTGAAGGATATATTGAAGAGTCTAACCTCTTCAATCCCTTAAAAATCAAAGGGTGATGGACTACTACAAGTGAGTTCTCTTTTACTTCATCAAGTAGCGAGCTATCAACATCAAGACTCAAGTAAACTTGTTCTACCTCATCATCCATCTCTCCAACTTGTAGACCACTATTGTCCCAACTTGCTTGAAGCTCAAAAGGACTGAGTTTATCTAAAATCTTATAGATTTGCTTTAGCTGCATCTGCTACTTCTTTATACTTCACCGCACAACCTTTTGCAAGTTCACGGATTTTTAGCATATAATTTTGTCTTTGTGTAACAGATATAGCTTTTCTTGCATCAAGTACATTAAATGTATGTGAAGCCATAAGACAGTAATCATAAGCAGGCAGTGGTAAATCTGCTTCAAGTATTCTTTTACACTCGTCACAACTCTGCTCAAACTGATTTAAAAGCATCTTTACATCTGCAATCTCAAAGTTGTATTTACTAAACTCATATTCACTTTGTTTATGAACATCACCATACGTTGTTATGCCATGTTTATTTTCATTCCAAACCAAATCATAAACACTATCTTTCTCTTGAAGATACATAGCAAGTCTCTCAACCCCATACGTAATCTCCACAGAAATTAGATCACATGGGATGCCTCCAACTTGCTGAAAGTAAGTAAATTGAGTAACTTCCATACCATCAAGCCAAACTTCCCATCCAAGTCCCCAAGCACCTAGTGTTGGTGATTCCCAGTTGTCCTCTACGAACCTAATATCATGTTTGCTCAAATCTAACCCCAGAACCTCAAGACTTTTCAAATAAAGTTCTTGAATGTTATCTGGGCTAGGTTTAATTAGCACTTGAAACTGATAGTACGCCCCTAAACGGTTTGGGTTTTCTCCATATCTTCCATCAGTCGGTCTTCTGCTTGGTGCTACGTATGCTGTTGACCAAGGCTTGCTTCCTAAACTTCTTAAAAATGTTGCATTATGAAAAGTTCCTGCACCTGCTGGCATGTCATATGGCTGAACTATAGTACAACCCTCATCTTGCCAATATGTCTGTAACTTTAAAAGCATTTCACTAAATGTTAACAACGAATTTCCTTTAATCTTTCTTATAATTTTCTACAGCTTTATTCCACATAAGCTTGTATTTTCTTCTTGTAAACTCTAACTCTTCTTGCGTAGTTTCTAACTGTTTTGTTAAAGTCTCCACTATTTTTCTGTCTTCATCATACAACTCTTGCATAGAGAAAAGAGCCTCTTTTAAAAAATGGTTTTCACTTTTTAAGGCATCAAGAGTCTCATCTTTTGCATCCATAACTTTTTCATGCAAACCAAGGATAGTGCCTATTGTTTTTTCAACAAAATTGGCACCCGCTAATGTCACTACATCAGCGTCTACAGGCGGGCTGCTCTTAGAGACAGGCATAAGCTCACTCGTACCTTTTGAAGCCTCAATAAGCCTCTTTCCATCTTCTTCTTTTACACTTAGTTTTCCACGCTCAATCATATCTTCAATAGTAGGAATATCTAAATGTATTAGTTTACTAAACTCTTCTATTTCTAACCAAGTCTGCATGATAGGTCCTTATATTCTAACTTCTACTTCACTTGAATCTGATTCAACTTTTTTCGCTTTTAAAATTCTATCTTCCAAAAGTTTTGCTCTTAACTCTTCATCTTCAATTGCTAAAATTTGCATTGCTAGATATGCACTATTCATGGCACCCGCTTTTCCAAGAGCCACAGTAGCAACTGGCATACCTGAAGGCATTTGAACCGTACTAAGCATAGCATCAAGACCATCCATAGCGCCACCTTTCATAGGAACACCAATAACTGGCTTAGTAGTCAATGAAGCTACAACACCAGCAAGATGAGCAGCCATGCCAGCTGCTGCAATAAATACTTTTGCCCCTTTTGCTTCTGCACTCTTTACATACTCGTGTGTTCGTTCAGGGCTACGATGAGCTGAAGCAATAACTAGCTCATGTGCAACACCAAATTTTTCTAATATTTTAGATGCTTCTACTACTATAGTATAATCACTTTTACTACCCATCAATATCGATACAAACTTCATTTTTTTCCTTTTTTGTTGTCAGGGACAGGCATCTTTTGCTTTGTAAAAGCAGCCAATCCCGCTCCTTTTATTTTCAATCTTAAAAATGTATATGCTGGTAGTTCACAAGGAGTTATAATTACATTTGTATTTCCACTATGAATTGCATCATATATCTTACCTTTTGGAGTTTTCAACTCTTTAAACTCTATGCTCCAATTACCGTTGTCTTTTTTTATAGTTCCAATTTCGTTATCTACTTCATCAATATTTTCATCTGATAAAATCAATTCATATACTTCATTTGGCTCTAACTTATCTTTAGAAAGAACTCCACTACCATCGCCTATTACTTCCCCAACAACTTGGTGTGTTCCTTCACTAATAGAGTGTTCAAGATTTTGTGTGTCATTTTTCTCATAAGGGCGACTTACAAGATAGCCATCACTAAAACCTCTGTTTTTTGTACTATTTAGCTCATCTACATACTTCTGTTTTTCAAACTTATCTGCATAAAAATCATCTATTGCACTTCTATAAGTCTTAGCTGTAATTCCTACATAATAACTACTTTTAGTACGCCCTTCTATCTTTAACGCACTTATAACTTTACTTTTAAGTATCTCATCAACATGAGCAGAAAGGTTCAGATCTTTAGCATTCATGATGTGCGTTCCTGCATCATCTTCTTCTATTTTAAAAAGTGTGCCTGTATCTTCATTTTTTGCATACATAGTGTATGGAAAACGACAATCATTTGCACAACTTCCACGATTTGAAACGCGACCACTCTGAACGGAACTAATAAGACAACGCCCACTATATGCAAAACACATAGATCCATGTATAAAAGCTTCTATCTCTAAATCTGGTAAGCGTTTTTTTATCTCAATCAAATCTTTTAAGCTTACTTCACGTGCTGCAACAATGCGTTTTACACCCATCTCATAAAAAACCTCTGCATCAAGATAGTTGAGTACATTTGCTTGAGTTGAAAGGTGTATTGGTATATGAGGTGCAATTTGTCGAGCCAATCTTATGACCCCAGGGGCTGCAACTATAAAAGCATCTGGTTTCATATCAGCCACACGTTGTATATGTTTTTTCAGAAGCTCTATCTGTGAATTAAATGGAAATCCATTTATTGTAACGTATAGTTTTTTACCTTTTGAGTGTGTATATTTTATAGCTTCTTCAAAACTCTCATAAGTAAACTCTTTTCCTGAGCGTATTCTCAAAGAGAAGTGGCTAACCCCACCATAAACTGCATCCGCACCATAAGCCAATGCAATTTTTAGTTTCTCCATATTTCCCGCAGGGGATAGCAACTCAGTTTTTATCAAATTAACTCTTTCCTAAATTTGCAATCAATGCTTCAATATCATCATTACTCACAACATCGTTAGTGTCTTCATCACCCTCAATATGAACAGCACTTCCTACTCGTTTTGAGTCCTCTATTTTACCTTCAAAAAGACTACTCATATAACTTGACAATGCTCTCATGACATTTATAACACGCTCTATCTTTTGGCGATGTATGTCTTGATACTGCATAATATCCATAGTCATCATCACTTCATCTTCTGTATCTTGTGCACCTTGAATCAGACCTTCCACTTTTGTTCTCATACTTCTATTGTCTTCTAAAGCTTTACAAAAATCTGGAACATTTGGAAACTTTTCACATAAAGTAGAAAATAGCTCTATATTTGAATCAATAAGTGCTATAACTTCACTTGCGCTCTCTTCTGCTGTCACCATAAACTCATTGATAGCTTCTAACTTATCAAAAACTTCTCCTGCCTTTACTTCAGAATCTTTTGTAACATCATCAAGCTGATAAACCATCTTATGGTCATCTGTTGGTGGTGGTGGTGGCCAAGCCATATCAGCTGCAGCTCTATATTCATGTGTCTCTTTAAGCTCTTTTACTTTATCATCAGATATAGTTTCAGACTTCTCCTCTTTAACTTTTTCTTCAACATCATCAATTAACTCTTCTTCTAGCTCTCCTGTTAGCTCTTCATCTGATGTTGTTTCTTCGTCATCTAGTCCGCCCGCCATCAATGCGTCAAGTTCTTCTTGTGTCATTAGTGTCTCCTAGAAAAATATATTTATCTACATTATATATAACTTTTCATATAATTTTACTTTAAAAGGAAAAAAAATGAGCGTAGATTTACATAATCACACAATTTTATGCAATCATGCCACTGGTACTGTGGACGAATATGTCAAAAAAGCGATAGAAATGAAAATCAAATATTTCGGCTTTAGCGACCATGCTCCTATGGATTTTGACCCAAAATATCGCATGAAATTTGAACAAATGGCTGAGTACGAGAAAACTATATTGCAGGTAAAAGACAAATACGAAGACTCAATACATATACAATTGGCTTATGAAGTAGATTTTTTAAAGGGTCATATTGATGATAGAGTTTTAAAAGCAGATGTAGATTACCTTATAGGTTCTGTTCATTTTATAGACAAGTGGGGTTTTGATAATCCTGAATTTATAGGTGAATATAAACATAAAAATATAGATAAAATTTGGGAAGAGTATTTTGAAGCTATAGAAGAGCTTGCTACGAGTAAACTTTTCAATATAGTTGGGCATATCGACCTTATAAAGGTATTTAATTTTCTTCCTAAAAAAGATATAAAATCTATAGCAAAAAATGCCATAAAAGCGATAAAAAAAGCAGATATGGTAGTAGAAATAAATGCTGCAGGATATAGAAAACCAATAAAAGAAGCATACCCAAGTGCATCAATTTTAGAGCTTTTAAATGAATATAATATTCCTATAGCTTTTGCTTCAGACGCACATGAACCTGCTCAAGTAGGCTTTAAGCAAAAAGAAATTCATAACTTAGCAAGAAAATATGGTTACACTAAATGTGCAACTTTTATAAACAAAGAACGTATAATGGTTAATTTTTAAGCACAAATTAACCTTTTTATTTACTTTTATTAGATAAAATAACACAAAATTAAATGAGGAGTTCGTATGGGCAAATTTGTCAACAGCGTAGAAGAGTTTTTTGAGTATTGTAAAGAGAATGAAGTTGAGTTTGTAGATTTTCGTTTTACAGACATGAAAGGTATGTGGCACCATCTAACATATACTATGCATGCAATAGATAGCGATAGCTTTAAAAATGGTATTCCATTTGACGGTTCAAGTGTAGATGCTTGGCAACCAATTAACAAATCTGATATGATTTTGATGCCTGAAGCTGGAACTGCATTTTTAGACCCATTTACTGCCGATCCAACAATTATCGTTTTTTGTGATGTTTATGACATTTATAAAGGACAGATGTATGAGAAATGTCCAAGAAGTATTGCTAAAAAAGCATTGACTCATTTGAGTGAAACAGGACTTGGTGATGTTGCTTACTTTGGACCAGAGAACGAATTCTTTGTATTTGATGATGTTCAAATTAGAGATGACATCAACTGTTCTTTCTACAAAGTAGAGTCTGAAGAGGGTGAGTGGAGTGATGATGCAACTTACCCAGATGGATTCAATACAGGACACCGTCCTAGAACAAAAGGTGGTTACTTTCCATGTCAACCAACTGATAGCATGGTGGATCTACGTGCTGAGATGGTTCAAGTTATGGAACAAATCGGTCTTGATACTTTTGTGGTTCACCATGAAGTTGCACAAGCACAAGGCGAAATTGGTGTTAAATTTGGAACACTAGTTGAAGCAGCTGATAACGTTCAAAAGTACAAGTATGTTGTTAAGATGGTAGCACACCTAAACGGTAAAACTGCTACATTTATGCCAAAGCCACTTTATGGTGACAATGGTAACGGTATGCATGTTCATATGTCAATCTGGAAAGATGGCAAAAATATGTTCTACAAAGAGGGAGAGTATGCAAACCTAAGTGATATGGCTAGACACTATATTGGTGGTGTTTTAGCAAATGCTAGAACAGTTGCAGCGTTTACAAACCCATCAACTAACTCCTACAAAAGACTAATCCCAGGATTTGAAGCACCTTCAATCTTAACTTACTCTTCACAAAACAGAAGTGCAAGTTGTCGTATTCCTTATGGATCTGGTGAAATGTCAGTAAGAGCTGAGATGAGATTTCCTGATTCTACTGCTTGTCCTTATCTTGCATTTGCTGCACTTCTTTTAGCAGGAATTGATGGAATCAATAAAAAGACTGAGCCAGTTGGTCCAATGGATGAAGATCTTTTTGAAATGCCTTTAGCTGAAATTAGAAAAAAAGGAATCGAGCAGATGCCTCATACTCTAAGGGGCTCTTTAGAGTCACTTATCAGACATAATGAGTTCTTAAAGCCTGTTATGACTCAAGATTTTATAGATGTATATCAAAACTACAAATTTGAAACTCAAGTTTGGCCAGATGAAGCTAGACCAACAGCATTTGAATTTAAATCAACTTACTCTTGCTAGTATTTAGAGGGCTTAAAGCCCTCTGTTGCCTAATAGACTTCTTCTAAATCCTCTGAGACTGCAAGGGGTTATGCAAGAAGTCTAATATAGTATTTTTGTAAAAAAGCATTTAGTTGATTTGCAAAACCCTCTGCATTTTTCTTTGAAAATGGAGGTGGGCCTCCTGTGACTTCTCCACTATCTCTAAGCTCACTCATAAGATTTCTCATAGTAAGATACTGTTTTATATTTTCCGTGCTATAAAGCTCACCTCTATGGTCTATTGCATGTGCATTTTTACTTATGAGCCTATCAGCTAATGGTATGTCGGCAGTTATTATTAAATCGCCCTCTTTGGCTAACTCCACTATGTGATTGTCTGCTTCATCTGCTCCAAGTTCTACGATGAGATATGAAATATATTTTGACTTACCTACATTGATTTTTTTATTTGCAACAACATAGGTATCTATTTTCAATCGTTCTATCGCTTTTACAACTATTGGTTTTAAAAGATTTGGAAAAGCATCACCGTCTATATAAAGTTTCAAGAAATTATCTCTTTTACTCTTCCAACATCTCCACTCATTAATCTTACTTTTATCCCATGAGGATGGGTTGGAGAGTTTGTTAATATGTCTTTTACAACTCCCTCAGTTAAAACCCCGCTTCTTTGATCTTTTTTTAGAACTATTTTTACATTTAAACCAGCTCTTATGTTTACTCTTTTTTGTCCACTCAAAATAACATTCCTCCTTCTTCATTCTCTTCTAAATTATTTGATTGAGGGAGAGGAGATGTCTTTGTAAAATACTCTCTTCTGCCATTTATCTTACGCATTGTTACTCCCTCAGGTTGAGTAAATTTTCGTTTTGTTTGTGGATATAATTTTATATAGCCCTTCACAAACTTAGAAAATGCAGGTCCAGCTACACGTCCACCTGTCTCATATTTTTGCATAGGAGAGTTATCATCATTACCATACCAGACAAGAACTTCTATCTCGGGGGTAAAACCACAAAACCAAGCATCAACATTTCTGTTTGTTGTTCCTGTTTTTCCCGCAGTCTCAATCCCAGCTACTTTTGCTCTTCGTCCTGTTCCTCTTTCTACTGTAGTTCTTAAAATATCAACCATCAAGAAAGCTTGTTCAGGTTCGATTACTCTCTTCTTTTCATTTTCATATACAGTTTCATCACCAAATCTATTGACTATTTTTTTAATAAGTCTTGGTTTAACTTTTATCCCATAATTAGGAAACACAGAGTAAAAGCCACTAAAATCTAAAGGAGAGATACCAAAACTTCCTAAAGATAAGGACAAATCATAAGGTATGTCTTTAAATCCATCTTTTTTTAGATCTCTATATACACTATCCATTCCCAAAGCATTCATAAGATTTATTGTTGCTAAGTTTCTTGAATGAACCAATGCCTCTTTTAGTGTTAAAAGTCCTTCAAAATTCTCTTCATAGTTCTTTGGCTTCCAATCTTCATCAGTTTCTTCATCGGTATAAACTCTTGAGATATCGGGAATTTCACTCATAGTTGAGTAGCCCACATCTAATGCTTTTTGATAGATAAATGGCTTAAAAGCAGACCCAGGTTGACGCTTGCTCATAACCGCTCTATTAAAATGTGATTTTTTATAATCGACTCCACCAACCATAGCCAATATGTCTCCACTTTTACTATCTAGGGATATCAAAGCACCATTCATAATTGAGCTATTTGAATCTTTTGGATGTCTTTTAAAAATCTCGTCATATCCATATTTCAAAGACTTACGCGCCAACTCTTGAAGCCTTAAATCAATCCCTAGATAAATCTTATAACCACCAGTTCTAAAATTTTCATACTCACGACTAGCTCTTTTTATGACCTCATCAACAATATAAGGAGCTCTATTTTTTGTCAATGTCTCGTCGTATACGATAGGCTGCTGCGCTAAAGAGTCTCTGTACTCTTTCTCACTAATCCAACCAAGAGCATGCATACGATACAAAACTCTATTTGCTCTACTCAAGGAGAGGTCAATATTGCGAGTTGGATCATACGCACTAGGAGCTTTTGGAAGTCCTACAAGCATTGATATTTCTTTTAGGCTCAAAGCATCCAAATCTTTATGAAAGTATCCAAGTGCTGCAGTCTTTATTCCATAGTAACCATGACCAAAGTAAACATGATTAAAGTATCTCTCTAAAATCTCCTCTTTTGTCAGTTCGTTTTCTATTTTAAATGCTAAAAGTGCCTCTTTTAGCTTACGAATTATCTTCTTTTCTCTAGTTAACACAGTGTTTTTAACCAACTGCTGAGTGATTGTGCTTGCACCTTCTACTAGCTTCATTGCTTTGATGTCTTTGATTATCGCTCTAAAAATAGCTTCAAAATTTACACCATGATGTTCAAAAAAAGATGTATCTTCTATCGCTACAAGTGCTTCAATCACACGAGCAGGAATCTCATCATAATTTGCATAAAGTCTATGATGTTTTTCAAATATATTGGCGACCAAATCACCATTTCTATCATATATCTGAGTGCTTAGCTTTGGATTATAATCTATAATCTTATACGCATCAAAACGTACTTGAGAGTACAAGTAAATTAGCCCAGCGGCTACTAGAAAAACACCCGTAAAAAATATTGTAACTAAATACTTCACTTTTAACTCTCCTTTCTACTGAGCAAAGCCCAGTAGAAATTCCTCTCACTAAAGCTACTACTTTGTTGAGAGAAACAATAAAATTGTTTCATATCCTAAACTCCCTATTCTTAAAACTTGAGTCAATTAACTCTTTTGTGTACTCATTTTTTGGATTGGCTATAACCTCTTTTAAGTTACCACTTTCTATAATACTACCATCTTTTATGATAGCTATCTCTTTACACAACTCTTCAACTGCATCTATATCATGAGTAACAAATATGAGCTTAAATCCATGCTCTACATGTAGAGTTTTTAAAAGCTCTAAAATTGCCTCTTTACTCTTAATATCAAGTGCCGTTGTAGGCTCATCTAAAAGCAGTAGTTTTGGTTTTAATGCAAAAGCAAATGCAATCACTACACGCTGAAGTTGTCCACCACTAAGCTCACTTGGAAACCTATCTAAAAAACTCTTTTCTAACCCTACCATCTCAAAGTAATCTTCTGCCTCTTCACGTGAAATTAAAAACTGGTCTATTATCTTGGTAAGTGGTGAAAGAGCAGTGAAAGGGTTTTGAGGAACAAGCGCTACACTTTTTCCCTTTATAACTTCAAATCCATCTAAATCCATCTCTACATGTAAAGAACTCGGTAACATTCCTAAAAATGCTTTCAAGGACAAACTCTTGCCACTTCCACTCTCACCAATGAGAGCAAAAGAGTTCTTAAAACTAAAGTTTATATCAAC
>CAZHBU010000050.1:0-2451 GCA_964530865.1 uncultured Sulfurospirillum sp. | reverse complement strand
GCCCCATAACTTCCATACGCTTTTCCAAGTGTTCCCATCTTTATGTGTTTTGGTTTTGGAGTTATACCAAAAAGCTCAAACACACCTAAAAGCTTCTTTCCAACCACTCCACTACTGTGTGCCTCATCTACTATTAAAAGAGTATTCTCATACTTATCTACAACATCAAAAATTTCTTTTTTTAGAAGATTTCCACTCATTGAGTATATTCCCTCAACTGCTATAATTGCCCTTTTGTATTTACTGTTTTTCAAAATCTCTTCAAGTTTCACAGGAGAGTTATGAGTAAAGGTAACTACTTTTGTATCTACAAGTTTTGAAGCCAAAATACCACTTGCATGATACTCTTCATCAAGAATTAAAATATCACCTTTTCTTGGAAGAGCCTCGATAAGAGCCATGTTTGCTAAAAAACCACTCCCTGCCAAAATGGCACTCTCAAAACCATTTTGCCTACATAAAAACTCTTCAAAATCTTTATGGATTTGATGGTAGCCATTGACAACCTGTGAAGCTTTTGGAGCATGAGTTTTAAACATCTGAACACGAGTAACTGCGCGAGTCAAAAGCTGTGGCTTTGAAGAGAGTCCAAGATAATCGTTAGATGCTAAGTCAATCAAACTATCATCATACAGAGTTCTCTCACGAAACCTATTTGATTTTTTTATAGCTTTTAGCTCCTTAGAGTACATTTTCATCCTCTAAAAATGGCAAAAGTTTCTCTACACAAAGTCCCATAGCAGTACTTTCATAGCCTTTTACTTCTTTAATATAAGATTTGCAAAAACCCTCAACCATGCAAGCTCCAGCTTTGCCTTTCCAGTCATTACCTTTTAAGTACTCTTCCAAAGCATCTTTGTCAAACTCGTCAAAGATATAGTCTGTACTAGAGAGGTCTATAAATTCCAATTTTTTTGATTTTAACACCATGCAAGTTAGTATAGAAACTACTCCTGCACTTTGAGTAAGTAGGATTTCTCTTGCATCATCAACATCTTTGGCTTTTCTTAGAAGTTTACCTCTACATGTAACAACCGTATCGGCACAGAGCACTGGCATATCAAGTCCAAACTCTTCAACATAACTAGACATCTTTCCCATCGTAGCACGATATACAAAATGAGCAGGGTTTTTTATGTTTAAACTCTCTTCATCAAAATTTGCACCACGTTGTACAAACTCAATACCACTATTTTTTAGTATTTCGGCTCTTGTGACTGAGTTTGAACCTAAAACTATGCGTTGCATCAAAACCCTCTGATGATAACACCAATATAAGCTGCTATCAATGTCAAGATAAAGTTAAGAGGAATCAAGCAGTTTACAATCAAACCTAAGTTCTCATGCACTTCAAAAAACTCTCGCCTTTTATAGAGTTTTTTTGCATTCATCAGTTTTGTGTACATGTAGATAAAATTAAAAGCTATAAAAAGCCAAAGAGCCTCTTTTACATGTATCAAAGAGTAAAGAGTAGGACTTGCATACTCAAAACCAAGTCCAATACTCATAGTAAATGAAGCAGATATAATAAGAATCATAATCCCCAGAAGATAGTAAAAGTATCTGTCAAGTATCTTTATACATCTACTATATCTAACAGCTTCATCATCTATATCCATTAAAGTAGGTTTTATGATAAATCTAATCATAAACATACTTCCTATCAAAAAGGCAGCTCCTATGATGTGTAAAAAAACAATAATCCTTCCAAAATCACCAAAAAGACTTAACAAAAAATCTTGCATCTACAAGGCTTTCTTTGCAAACTCAAGAGCTACTTTTTTAGCTTCTTCTACCTTTGAAGCATCACGACCACCAGCTTGTGCAAAATCAGGTCGTCCCCCTCCACCTCCACCAACTACAGGAGCAACTGTTTTTATCCAGTCTCCTGCTTTAAGTGGAGCATTTTTAACACCAGCTGCAATGAGAACTTTGTCACCTTTTACTTGAAAAAGTAAAATCGCCACTTTCTCATTTTGGTTTTTAAAATCATCTATCGCTTTTTTAATATCTCCAGCACCAAGCTCATCGACTATAAGCTCAACTCCGTTGATGTTTTCACTCTTTACCTCTTTGCCAGAGTTCGCTTCAAGTGCTTCAACATCTGCCTTTAAAGTTTTTATTTCTGTTTTTAATTTTTCAATTCCAATTAATGGATCTTTATGCTTTACTGCTTCTTTTACTTGCTCTAAATTTTCTCTTAAAGATTTAGTATATTTTAAGGCACTAGCACCACATATTGCTTCAATACGTCTTACTCCAGCACTCACTCCACTCTCTTTTGAGATTATGAAACTTCCGATTTGAGCCACGTTTTTGACGTGAGTTCCACCACAAAGCTCGACACTAGCATCGCCAAAGCTTACTACTCTAACCTCATCGCCATACTTTTCACCAAACAGAGCCATAGCACCTGAATTTTTAGCTTCATCTACGCTCATAACTTTAGTT
>CAZHBU010000049.1:12983-15182 GCA_964530865.1 uncultured Sulfurospirillum sp. | reverse complement strand
ATTTAGACAAAACCAAAAATTACCAAGTGTTAGATATGCCCCTTTTGACCACTTTGCATGAGCTTTCATACCTAATATATTGACATAAAAATTAAAAGACCTATTTAAATTCTTCACACCAACAGTTATATGATTTAGTCCAGTTAGCATATTAAATCCATATATTATCAATCAATCTTGTTTTACCGACTTTCGCGGCAACTAAGATGATAGAGTTTTTTAACTCTACTGTTTTTATCTGTCCAAATTCTCTATCTGTTATCTCTATGTACTCTACATGTAAAGAGTCCAAGACTTCTTTCATCTTCTCTTTTATAGCCTCTACATGTAACTTACCACGCATAATCTCTTTAGAAGCTATTTTGAGAGATTTCGAGAGATTTAATGCTTGAAGTTTTTCATTTTCATTTAGGTAAGCATTCCTTGAAGAGAGAGCTAGTCCATTTTCGTCTCGTATTATCTCACAAGGAATGATAGTTGTATCTAAAAAAAGAGTTTTCACCATGTTTTGTACAAGAAAGAGTTGTTGGGCATCTTTTTTGCCAAAGTAAGCATTTGTTGGTTTCGTTATGTTTAGAAGTTTCAGCACAACTCTTAAAACACCATCAAAATGTTTTGGTCTTTGATAACCTTCTAAGATGTAGCTTTGTTTTATAGGTGCTGTGATACTAGGCTCATCTTCAAAGTATATTTCTGACGAATCAGGCATAAACAGAGTATCTACTCCTGCAAGTTCACAAATCTTCATATCTGCTTTATGTTTATTAGGATAAGTTGTAAAATCTTCCCCATCTAAAAACTGTGTAGGATTTACAAATATCGATACGATAGTTTTATCATTTTTTTTAACAGATTCTTTTATTAGAGAGATATGCCCTTGATGTAATGCTCCCATTGTTGGAACAAATCCGACGTTACATGTAAAGGATTTCCTATAGTTTATAAGTTCTTTTGTAGTTTTTAATATTTTCATCTTAGGTTCTTTATTGTAAAATAGAATCTTATTATATCAAAAACATAATTAAATAAAAACAAAGGTCAAAATTTGGATAGCTATGAATATACTGAACTTTTAAAAAAACTTGCAATCAAGATTGACAACATTGCCCAAATTATAAAACCTGATTCTATAAAAGAGAGGCTTGCCCAAATTGAGCAGATGGAACAGAATCCAGATTTTTGGGGCGATGTTAAAAAAGCAGCAGTTATTTCTAAAGAAAAGACTACTGCAAATTCTATTTTAAATAGATATGAAAAAGCAAAAGTCGCACTTGAAGATACAAATGACATCTATGAAATGGCGATGGAAGAGGGAGACGAAGAGACAGTTAATGATACTGTAGCCGAAGCTTCAACGCTTGAGAGTCTTGTAAGTGATCTTGAAGTTGCCATGATGCTTAGTGGTGAGGAAGATAGCAACAATGCTATAGTTTCCATTCACCCAGGCGCGGGTGGGACAGAGAGCCAAGATTGGGCTAGTATGTTGTACAGAATGTATCTTAGATGGTCTGAACGTCACGGTTTTAAAGTTGAAACTTTAGATTTTCAAGAGGGTGATGAAGCAGGACTTAAAGATGTAAGTTTTGTGATACGTGGTTTAAATGCCTATGGTTATCTAAAAGTAGAAAATGGCATTCATAGGCTTGTAAGAATTTCACCGTTTGATTCCAATGCAAAAAGACATACTTCGTTTAGTTCAGTTATGGTTAGTCCTGAAGTTGATGATGACATAGATATTGATATTGAAGAAAGAGACATACGCATAGACACTTACCGTGCTAGTGGAGCTGGCGGGCAACATGTTAACAAGACTGACTCAGCAATCCGTATTACTCATATAGAAACAGGTGTGGTAGTGCAGTGTCAAAACGATAGAAGTCAACATAAAAACAAAGCAAATGCTATGAAAATGCTAAAATCAAGACTTTATGAGTTAGAACTAGAGCGACAACAAGCAGAAAAAGCAGGGGTTGAAAAAAGTGAGATTGGCTGGGGACATCAGATACGTTCATACGTTATGGCTCCATATCAGCAGGTGAAAGATACTAGAAGTAATATCCCATACTCAAATGTAAGTGCAATTTTAGATGGAGATATATCAAAACTAATAGAAGGTGTGCTAATTGCACAACAGAGTAAATAACAAAAATAGAAGGAGCGGGATGGGCTGCTTTTACAAAGTAAAAGATGCCTGTCCTC
>CAZHBU010000049.1:3126-12883 GCA_964530865.1 uncultured Sulfurospirillum sp. | reverse complement strand
AAAAATAGAAGGAGCGGGATGGGCTGCTTTTACAAAGTAAAAGATGCCTGTCCTCAATAACAAAAATAGAAGGAGCGGGATGGGCTGCTTTTACAAAGTAAAAGATGCCTGTCCTCGACATCAAATTAAAGGAAAAAAATGACAAATGATGCTATTTTAAAGCAATTAGATTATACAGTAACAAAAAGTGCATTAGCACAAGTAGAAAAAGTAAAAAACAATACTCATGGTTTTGATTATGTTGAAAAACACCTTATAACATTTCATGACCAACTAAAAGCACATCTTTCATATGTGGCACTTTCTAGCACAAAAGATTTTTTTAAAATTAAAAATGATGCTAAAGGTGAAGAGATGATTAAAGAGGTCAATGACATGGTATCTCATTGGTCTAAAAAATTTAAAATAGCTTTAGAAAAAGTAGATGACAAACATACATATTATATCTTAGGATATAAATAACTTTACATGTAAGGATATTTACTTACATGTAAAGATAAATTAATGCTTTTTAATGATGGTTAGTTTTGTTGATTTGTCTTGTTCCACCTCGTCATATACGTTTGTAAGAGGTTTTATGTGAGCATCTCTTCCATAAATAAAACTTTGTTCATCAACTATGACTTTATAGGCTTTATCTAAGTTTATAGCTCTGTTTTTGCTTGGATTTAGAAGATAAGAAATATCATTTTTAATCTTTCTTGCTTCATTTTTTTTGAGACTATTATGTTCAAAAAACTTGTCATAAACTTCATGATTGGTTCTAAATTCATTGGCATGATTGTTATTTATAAGATAGTTTAAATATTCACTATTTTTATCACTTACACCTTTTAATCCATGTTTATCCCAGTAGCCCCAAGCAAATTTGCGTCCAAATGCAAAAGTAGAATCACTAATTGCACCAATACCAGCATGACAACCAATACAATAAAGTGTTTCTTCATAGTTTTGTGGTCGCAAGTCACCGTTTGAGTCTTCAATAAAACCTTGATACACCCAACCTCTTTTGTTGTTAATACCTTTTTCCATATCACCTAAATAAATACTATATCTATCGGGAAAATCGTGATTTTCTTTGAACTCTTCATCACTCAATGCTTGATGTTCATAGTAGTTTGCCCATCTTAGTTTTTTAGCATATCTTAACTCTTTCATCCTAGGGGAGAGAGTGATACCATTTTTGGTAGGTTCAATGTAGCGTACACTATGTAAAAACTCAGTTCCAACAGGATAAAGCCCAAGTGCAATTTTTTGATTTTTGGCAGCACCTTCATAGGTAGAATGATTTTTTGTCTGCTTTAGAATATCTTCTACAATTGATAGGTTCTTTTTGTATATACTTAAGTCAATTTTGCCATCTGTGTTTGTCCAAAAAAGTTTTGGCAATCTTATAAGCACGTCATCGGTACTTCCATTTGTTGGCCAAAATGTCCCTAAAAAAGGTCTATATTTAAAAGCTCTCCAACCAGTTAAGGAGCCATATTTATTTCTGTCAAAACCTTCTTTGTCAAAGTTGTATTTACAATCAGGAATGTATCCATCCCATCTGTTGTTGTTATTGTAATCCCATTTTTTTGGTAAATTTTTTAATTTTGTCGAGATTATAATATCACCATTTACATCTTTATAGTTATCTTGTTTTATGTACTTAAGTATTTTTTCATCACTCATTTTGGCTACTTGTTCACTTCTATCTTTAAAAAGATTTATCCATCTGTTTTTAGTTGCATACTCAGGAAGAGAGTACGACTCTTGCAAATCTTCATCGCTCATATAGTTTGGAACTTTTGATTTTATATGGCAACTATAGCATGGGTTGTGCTTGTTTCCATTTTTATCAACTGTTTTTGTGTAGCACTGAGATGTAATAAATGCTGTTTTGTTATATAGTTCTTTAGTTTTTAAGTCAACTGGTGCTGAAAATAGAGCTGTAGCACTGAGTAGTGCCACAGCTAAAGTGTATATTTTATACATCATTTTTTCAATTCTACTATGTAGGTCTTGTCTTTATAAATTCCAAAATCATTATCATTGATTAAAATCCAATGATTTTCATCAACATAAGCGATACCTTCGATTTTTTTAGGCATATTTTCTAATGTACTTGTGTCCAAAACCAACTCTTTGTTCATGATTTGTTTTACATTACTACTCTGTTCTAGCGAAGGTGACGTTGCTATATCGTCCCATTTTGAATCCAATACAGAGTTTTTAAATTTCACTTTATAGAATTTTGTTGTTTTTGTCATTCGCTCAAGAATAATAAACTCATCATTTCCAATACAAACCATTTCAGATATTTTAACACCATTTTGCTTTTTCTTAGAGTCAAGACTAAAAGAAGTTGCTTTATCTAACTTATAGAGGTATTCTGCTGTGATTTTATCTTCTTTGATGTTGTACTTAAACATTCTTACTATATTGGAGCTTTTGTATGCTTTTTTATCTGGATTTGCTAGTGGACTTTGCATTGAAAAGTATAGAAAGTTTTCATCTTGGCTAATAGCAATTGATTCTATCCCTCTGTTTAGTGGTCTTTTGCTTATTATTTGCGGAAGTGAAGAGCTAATTTCATAATTTGCATTTTTTATGTTCGCTTCAAAGCCACTTGGGACTACTCTTTTTAAAATTCTTCCATCTTTGCTTACATGTAGCAATGATGCCCCATACTCTTCACCTATCCAAAACGTGCCATCTGATAGTTTAACAAGTGCTTCAGGATCTATGCCTTGTGCATCAAAAGGAATTTTTTCTCCCTTTATATTGTAGGCATTTTCTGTATTTTGATTTGATACTCCACTAACATGATTTCCATCTCTATCTTTTATCTGTATTTTTTGCAAAACTTTATAGTAGTTTTTAAATAGTTTAATTTTATAGATAGTAGGAGTGAAGTTTGCAACAGGAAATATTTTACCTTTTTCACAAACTTTAATATCTAAAAGTTTTTTAGAATCTTTACATTTTATGTTTGGACCACGATCCGTGATAGTATAAAAAACATTTGAAGCATCATCTTTGTAGTGATATGCACCACTGCCAATACCAATGTCAAATTTTAAAAACTTGTTAGTTAGCTGAAGTACATCAAGCTCTTCTGCAACTTGTACCTTTTTAGTCTCCCAAGCAAGAGCACTACATGTAAGTAGTACTCCAATTAGTAAAATTGATTTTATTCTCATAATATCTACTTATTGATTACAGGAAAGGGTCCGATATATCCCGTGTATGCTTTTAGCTCTTGAGGGCTATTTGCAGTACTTGCCATATCTTCTTCTTTTGTCAATGCGTCACCTTCACCATAAGGGTGCTGAACTACACTCATGATATATCCAAAGCCACCAATGTTATTGTAAAAGTACGGAGATGTAGTCTCAGAACCATAAGGAGTAGTTTGGATTCTCGTTAAACTTTTTTCACCAAGATTATATGACCAAACAAAATCATTTTGGTGTCCACTTCCTGTATCTTCACCTATGATTAGTGTATTTGTATTTGGCATAAAAGTTATATTATCAGGGTTTGCAATGCCATTTACTGAACATTTGTTTCCTTTTAGAGATTTGTCTGGTGTGCCACTTAAAATACCATACATAGAGTTTGCTACAAACTTTGAATCCATCTTGTTCTTATCCATAGAGTGTGCTTGACTGTAAGTTAGTATATTTAGACCGTAAACTGAACCACAGTAGTTATATTTTAATTTTATATCGTTGTTTCCACCTTTGTCGTACTTGTCATTTGCTTTTGCTTTTTTCTTGTTATCTTCCATCCCTTTACCGATAGAACTCATAGCCAAATACAAGATGTTTTCATTAGGGTTGTATGTGATTCCTTCCATCTTTCTAAATTCTGTAGTAGCACCTTTTATTGCAGCGTATCTTCTTGTTTCTAATCTTGATGCAATCTCTTCCATGCCATCTTTAACTTTTAAAAACTCTTGACCCATAGTAGTGTTTATAGAAGTAAAACCATTTTTTGCTTTTTTTGAAACTTCAAAAATGTCGCTGAATAATAGTCTCTTATCAAGTACTTTTTTTATAAAATCATTTGATGAGTGACCTAAGTTTACCCAACTTAAATCTGCTCTACCTGCTCCTTTACTACTTCTTTGTGACCATTTTGCAGCATAAAGCGTACCAGAACTTAAATCTGCTTTTGCATCTGCAATGAACATAAAAAGTGCTACATTTGTACCATCATCTGATAGATAAACAGTTCTTTGATCTGGCATAACATAAGCAAGTTCATGAGCAAATCTACCCATTGAATAGTGCTTGTCTACTTTTAAGTCTCCATTTTCATTTAAAACAGTAACCTCAGGTGTCCAACCATAGTCGTAAGGATTTAATCTTTTCAGATCACCACCAAAATAATCAGCCATAGCATCATAGTAAGAGTTTATAGACCCATTTTTTTTGATTATTTTTGCATTTGGCTCATACTCTTCACTCCCAAGATGAGAGTTCCAAGGAGTCACACTACCTGCACATGGTACCCACAAGCCATTAAATTTTGAAAAATCAATATTTTTTGTATTTAGAGCTATTAATTTTCCATTTTTATCTTGTTTTAACTCTGTTAGATACATAGCTGCTGGTCTGCTTTCAAATTGAGATACCATAAATAACTTATCGCCAACAGGAAGTAATGATGCAAAATCATTTGAGTTAGATATTTTTTTTGCACCATCTTTTGCTTTTATTGGATTGCCATTTATATCATAAAGAAGTCCAAATGTACCTTCTCCAATACTGTCACCACTTCTTAGTATGGTGTTATATTTTATTTGTGTTTTTTCCCCATCAATCTTTATATAATTTGAAGAGAGAATAGATCTTTTTTCTATATCTGTTACAGGAACTTTTACGTTATCAAATTCGATTGTATGTTTTTGATGATTTAAAGTCTCATTTGTAGTCATGTTTTGAGTTGAATTAGTACAACCAACAAGTAAAGCTGAAGCGATTAGTGATGTAGCTATGATTTTTGTTTTCATAGTAAATTATCTCCTAGATGTAAATTTCAATCTAAGGTTAACTGATAATAGTTACAACTTGATAACATTAAACTTTAGGGTGTATCTCTATCTTTTTAACTTTAAACATCTCTTGCACTTTTTTGACAAACGGATCATTGAGTATCTCCTTGGCTTCAGACTCTTTTTTATCAGCAGTTATGTGACCTGATACGCAACTCTCTGTATTTGAACCTTCGTTTGGATTGTTAAATTCTATATCCTCTTTCAAAGAAGAGCTTTTTTTATTGGCGTGAGTGTTATCTAATGGCTTTTTTTTTTCGCTTTGACTCATTTTTATTTGCGTATCAATCCCAAATACTTCTTGTACAAATTGCCTTATGATTGGATACCCATGTTTGAGAGTTTTTCTATGCTCATCATCGGCTGAAGATGCCCATGTAAGAGTTCCATTTTCATAGCTAGTATATTCAATAAAATTTTTAAAACATGTTGCAAGTTCGTGACTTCTGTCTTCTAGTTTTACGATAAGTTTAGCAAATTGTTCTGCTCCATTATCTTCTACATGTAGAGGCTTTTCAATAGCTACAATCTCTTCTTTGGGATTCTCATTTATTGCCTCATTGGCATGTTCTTGTTGAGGTTTGGGTACCTTTATAGAAGGTTCTATTTTTGGAATCCTAAATTTTTCACCTTCAAGTGAGTCTACTAGCTCTTCTATTGTTTTTATATTCATCGCTTCAAGCATCTTAAAAAATAGAAGTGTTAAAACAAAACCGTTATCAGCATTTAAATATAGAAGATTTTTAGATTCGCTTAGTATTCTAAAAAACCGCTCAGTTATAAGCGTTGAAAATCTACCATCAGAGTTAAAAAATGACTCTTTTAGGTATGCTATTAGCTCGTTTATGACTACTTCACACTCGTAGTTTTCTAACTCTTTTACTATTTTAATCAACTCTTGTCTATCGCCTTTTATGATAGTGTCAAATATTAGTTCAAGTTGCTTAGGGTCAAGTAGACCTAGCATGGAAGCGATTACTTCGGGAGTTATGTAGCCTTTTGAAAAGATGATTGCTTGGTCAAGCAGGGTTAGAGTATCTCTTAAAGATCCATTTCCTGCACGACTCAACATATCTAGTGCTTCTGTTTCATAGTTTACATTTTCCAAATTTAGTATATGAGAAAGATGATGAGTTATGTCAGAACTAGCAATTTGCTTAAATCTAAAATGCTGAGTACGAGATAGTATGGTTGCTGGAAGTTTAAGTGGATCAGTAGTTGCAAGAATAAACTTGACAAATTCTGGTGGCTCTTCAAGTGTTTTCAAAAGAGCATTAAAAGCCTCTTTTGTAAGCATATGAACCTCGTCAATAATAAATATTTTGTATCTAGCAGTGTTTGGTTTGTATTTTGTATGCTCTATGAGGTCTCTTATGTCGTCTATTTTTCTACTACTCGCCGCATCCATCTCTATGATATCTATATGTCTGCTTTCATTTGCCATTTTACAGTGTTCACAAATCTCACATGGAGTCGAGGTTGGTCCTTGTTCACAAACCAATGCTTTAGAAAAGATTCTAGCTGTTGAAGTTTTTCCACTTCCTCTAAGACCTGAAAAAAGGTATGCATGAGAGAGCCTTTTTTGTTCTAGTGCAAGAGTAAGAGTTTGTGTTACGGCATCTTGACCTATAAGTTTATCAAATGAGCTTGGACGATATTTTAGTGCTAGAACTTGAGACAAATCAAAACCTTTAAAAATTATTGTATAATTTTACAATCTTTACATGTAAGAGGATATTAAATTGAAAAAAATTATTTTAACTGCTTTGTTATTGTTGGCTGTAGGGGCTATTTCTAGTGGATGTGAAAAGACAGACTATCAGCACCCACTTCATAGAAGTAAATAGATAAGAGGCTAATTGCCTCTTTCTTTACTCATTCATCTGATTTAAAAAATCTTCGTTAGTTTCTGTTTTTAACATTTTTGCATATAAAAATTTAAGAGCTTCTAAATCTTCCATTTGTGAGATTGCACTTCTTAATGCCCAAACACGTTGGAGTTTTTCTGGAGATTGGAGTAGTTCTTCTTTTCTTGTTGCTGATTTCATGATGTTGATTGCTGGGTAAACTCTTCTATCCGAAATATTTCTATCAAGAACCAATTCAGAGTTACCTGTTCCTTTGAACTCTTCAAATATAACTTCATCCATACGACTACCAGTGTCTATAAGTGCAGTTGCTATGATAGTCAAACTTCCACCAAATTCGATATTTCTAGCTGCTCCAAAGAATCTTTTTGGTTTGTGAAGAGCATTTGCATCGACACCACCCGTTAGGATTTTCCCACTACTTGGAGTAACAGTGTTGTAAGCACGAGCAAGGCGAGTGATAGAATCTAGCAAGATAACAACATCTCTACCCATTTCTACACTTCTTTTTGCTTTTTCTATGACTAGGTTTGCAACACGAACATGGTTGTTTGCTGGTTGGTCAAAGGTTGAGCTAAAAACTTCACCTCTAACACATCTTTCCATGTCTGTTACCTCTTCAGGACGTTCATCAACAAGTAAAACTATGAGTTCAGCTTCAGGATGATTTTTTGCAATTCCGTGTGCTAACTCTTTGATTATTTCAGTTTTACCGCTTCTAGGAGGTGCAACTATAAGTGCACGCTGACCTTTTCCCATAGGAGTAAAAAGATCAAGTACACGACCTGTTTTTTTCATTTGCTCATACTCTAACACAAAAGCTTCTGTAGGATAAAGTGGAGTCAAGTTTTCAAAAAGTGGTCTTTTTTTGCTGTCTTTAAGAGGCAGATAGTTGATAGCTTCTATTTTTAGAAGTGCATTGTATCTCTCTTGATCTTTTGGAGGACGCACTTGTCCTGTTACAATGTCACCATTTCTAAGAGCAAATTTTCGTACCTGTGTTGCACTAACATAAGAGTCATTTGCAGTATCTGAAAAATTTGCATCTAAGGCTCTTAAAAAACCATAACCTTCATGCGTTATTTCTAAAATACCAGTAAAAAGTATGAATCCACCTTGTGTTGTTTGTGATTTTAGTATCTCAAACATCAAATCTTGTCGTTTTAGTTCTTGAGGGTTTTCAACTTCAAGTTCTAGTGCCATTTCAAGTAGTTTGTCTAGTGGAGTGTTTCTAAGGTCTTCTATCTTGTGACCTTTTACAGGAACATGAGTTCTCTTGCTGTGGTGTTTGTTGTTCGTCTTGTGATTGTGGTTAGACGCAGTAGTGTTACCGCTCATTAATTACCTTTGTGTTATTGTGAATTACATTAAGTGCAGAAGTATTGCTTTCGCAATCTAATGAAGTTTAAAAATGTATTTTATAATAATGCTGAGTTTTTGTCAAGAAAACAAACGCAAAGTTGTTCTACTATCTACTTTTCTTCTTCTTTACTATCAAGTTGGTCTTTGTACTTCTCGTGATACTCCATCATACCAACTCGTAGTTTTTGTTCATTTTGCGGACTTAGGTTTTCATGGCTTATCCATTTGACTTCATCGACTCTTCCACCATAGTCTTCGCCTAGATCCTGAATCTTTACCTCAAACTCACTTAAATCTTTACAGACTACCACTCTTCCATCGGTTGTGTCTTTTAGTTCTATAAACCAACCACCATCTTTATCGTTTTTTACCAATGCTTCAAATACAACAGCCATAATTCACCTTTAATTTTTGAGAGATTTTAGCATAAACTGATATAATGGCAAATAAAAAGAGACCTTTTGAGTAAAATAAAATGTGATCACTGTCACTTGCAATATGAAAAATCACTTCTGATAGAAGATAATGGAAAGCATTTTTGCTGTAAAGGTTGTCAAGGAATTTATCATCTTTTAAGAGATGAGGGTTTAGGCAACTTTTATGAAAAGATGGGTGAAAACACAATCGAGCCACCAAAAATATTGCATGATGACATACAAAAGTTTGATCTTCAAGGATTCAAGCAAAAGTATGTAAAACAAAAAGATGGATTTAGTGAAGTTTCACTCATTATCGATGGCATTCACTGTAGTGCTTGTGTTTGGTTAAATGAAAAAGTGCTTGGACGAAGCGAAGGCATAGTCGAAGTTAGCATAAACCACACAAATAACAAAGCAAAAATTCTTTGGGATAACGACACCATAAAACTCTCACAAATCATAGAACTCATAAGAAGCATAGGTTACAACGCCTATCCTTATGATGCAAGTATGCAAGAGGTTCAAGCCAATGCAAAGAGGCAAGACTACTACTCTAGGCTTTTAGTTGGAGTTTTTACTACTATGAATATCATGTGGATTGCAGTTGCTCAGTATGAGGGGTATTTTAGTGGCATGAGAAGTGACATAAAAGATATACTCAATTTTGCAGAGTTTATACTTGCAACTCCCGCACTTTTTTACACAGGAGGCATTTTTTTTAAAGGTGCTTACTACTCAATGAAAAACCGCTATGTCAATATGGACTTATTGGTTGTAAGTGGTGCCTTAAGTGCTTATGTTTTCTCTATTTATTCTATGCTTACAGGTCATGGAGAAGTCTATTTTGAGTCAGTAGCTATGATAATAACTTTTGTGTTTGCTGGAAAATATTTGGAAGTTTTGACTAAGAAAAAAGCGGTCGATACCATGGATGGGTTTAGCTCGTCCATGCCAAGCGAAGTAACTGTTGTGAAAGAAAATGAAAAGTTTATAGTTGGTGTAGAGTCGGTTGAAGTGGGAGACATTTTAGAGCTAAGAGCTGGCGATAAAGTGGTTATTGATGG
>CAZHBU010000049.1:0-3026 GCA_964530865.1 uncultured Sulfurospirillum sp. | reverse complement strand
TCAGTTTTAGTTATTGCTTGTCCTTGTGCTTTAGGTCTTGCAACTCCTGTGGCTACTTTAGTAGGAATTTCGAGAGCTGCGAAAAAAGGAGTTTTGTTTAAAGAGGCTACTTTTTTAGAGACGATTGCAAAGTGTACGACGGTGGTGTTAGATAAAACGGGAACTCTAACCAATGGAAAGCCAAAAGTAGTAAAATCACAAATAGATGAGAATTTTGATAAAAAAGTCTTATACTCTTTAGTTTCACTTTCAACTCACCCCATAAGTAAAGGAGTGAAAGAGTTCTTAGGCAAGATGGATACAGTAGAGCTAGAAGATGTTTTGGTAGTTGAAGCAAAGGGTATAAAAGCAAAATATAAGATGAAAGACATATATGCTGGAAATAGAGCTTTTATGGAAGAAAATGGCTTTACATGTAGAGAGTCAATTGAGATAAATTCAGTCTTACATGTAGCGTATGATGATGCACTTGTTGCAAGTTTTTTACTGGAAGATAGTTTGCGAGAGGGTGCAAAGCAGACTATAGAGTACTTAAAAAAATCTGGTTTAAGAGTACTTATGTTGACTGGTGACAATGAAAATGTAGCAAAAAAGATAGCCGATGAGGTTGGCATAAGTGAGTATAAAGCAGCTCTATTTCCTGCTGATAAAGCAAACTACATAACAGAGTTGAGAAACAGAGGTGAAGTTGTGGTTATGGTAGGAGATGGTATAAATGACACTTTAGCACTTACTCATAGTGAAGTTGCCATAACACTAGGAAGCGGAACAGATGTGGCTGTCAATGTGAGCGATATAGTTTTGATAAATGATGATTTTAGTTCACTAAAAACTGTTTTCGAGGTTTCTAAAAGTACATTTGCCAAAGTAAAACAGAATTTAACGATTTCAATTTTGTATAATGTCATAACAATTCCACTAGCTATGGCAGGATTTGTGATACCACTTGTGGCAGCTTTGAGTATGTCTTTGAGTTCCCTAGTAGTTGTTGGTAATTCGATGAGAGTACAAACTTCCGTTTGGTGTTTTGAAGAAAAGAGGTTTTAAAATGGATAATTGGGTAGTAGCTATGATGTTAGGTGCTTCGACTTTGCTTGGGGCTTTGGGGCTTTGGGCTTTGCTTTGGGGGCTTAGAACAGGGCAGTTTGAAGATACTAAAAAGTTTTTAGATGGTGCGTCATTAGATAGCGAAGAAGCACTTCATGATGCTATTGAGATGGAAAATAGGAAAAAAGAGATTTTAAAAAAGAGGGAAGAAAAAAAGGAAGACGGTTATCGTCCTCCTGATTAGTATTTGACTACTTTAAAGTAGAGATATACTCAGATACTGATTTGATTTTAGCGTCATCATAGCTTGCTACTTGACCTTTCATAAGACCTTTCATAGCTCCACCATAACTTCCATCTTTGTAGCCTTTTAACGCTGTTTCAATTTTAGCTGCATCCCAACCTTGGATGATTTGTGACTTATTTAATGCTTTTTTCTCAGCTTTTGCTCCATGACATCCTGCACATTTCTTATAAAGTGCTGCTCCGTCTGCCATAGCTAGTGTTGATACTGCTGTTATAGCTAATGCTAATGCTAGTTTTTTCATTTGATACTCCTAAGTTTTGTATTTGACGTAAATTATATCGCATTTGGCTTTAAAAATACTTATTTTTTTATTCTAATGTCACTAATGAGATTGTTATAAATTTATTTGTGTATAATTTACACTAATTTGTTGTGTGAGGTGACTATGAAATTAGTTTTTCTTATAATGCTGTTACTAATTAAATCAAATGCAAATGTGAATGTTGTGTGCAAAGCTGGCATCATGGACAACAATAGTGCAAAAAGCTACATTAATAAACTTTTAAAAAAAGAACCAAGAAACATAGAATGCATCTTAAAACTAGCAAATATTCACCTAAAAAGTGGAGATTTGTTAAAAGGTTATAAGCTGATAGAAAGAGCCTATGATACAAACCCATCTGTAGTAGAACATAGTGATATGGCTTCTGTTTTATCTTATGCATTAAAGATGTCAAAGCTTGCAAAAGAGGCAAAGAAAAGTAGCAATAAGCTTATTTGGAATGAAATTGGTGATAATTTTTTTGATATGGGCATATATGCTGAGTCCATTAAGGCGTATAAAAATAGTCTTGATATAGATGAAAAACAATCAAATATAGGTTTAAAACTAGCTCTTAGCTACAACAAAATCAATAATGTAGATGAAGCAGTAAATCAGTTGTTTATTTTAGTAGAACAAAACGAGAAAGATTTTTATGCAAGTTATTATTTAGGAAAAATCTTAAGATACTCAATCAACGATGAAGATAGTGCAATGAGGTTTTTTGAAGCCTCAAAAAATATACTAATTACTACAAAAAAGAACTTTACAGATATTGAATATGCAACTTATATAAATGACATAAACATGGAATTAGGTAAATAACCATATAATTATTGTTATATTCTTCGCAAAGCGAAAGCTTTAGGTGAGAGGAATTTTTATTGGACTTGTTCGATAAAAAAGGGAAATTAGACAATGAAAGCAATATTTTTAGACCGTGATGGCATTATCAATGTGGATTATTCTTACGTTTACAAAAAAGAGAATTTTGAGTTTTGTGAAGGTATATTTGAAGTACTTCAACACTTTTTATCTTTAGATTATCTTCTATTTGTTGTAACAAATCAGTCTGGCATAGGACGAGGTTATTATAGTGAGGAAGATTTTGAAAAACTAACCTCCTACATGGTGGAAGAGCTTGCTCAAAAAGATATAAAAATCACAAAAGTTTATCACTGCTCACACTCTCCTGAAGATGACTGTGAGTGTAGAAAACCGAAAACTGCTATGTTTGAGAGAGCAAAAAATGAGTTTAACATAGATATGCAAAACTCATGGATGATAGGCGATAAACCTAGCGACATTCAAGCAGGAAAAAATGCAGGTATTCCCAATACAATCTTTGTAAATAGTTCTACATGTAAAGATGCCTCATATAGTGTTAAATCAATTTTAGATATAATCTCT
>CAZHBU010000048.1:0-15782 GCA_964530865.1 uncultured Sulfurospirillum sp. | reverse complement strand
AGTTGATGAACTTATGGATATTTCACCTAAAATGGGAACTACCCAAAGTGATGAACTTGAAGTTCTTGTTATGCTCATTGAAAAATATGAAGAAGAGTATTGGCATATAGCTGAACCTGACCCAATAGAAGCAATAAAAATTAGAATGGAACAGATGCATTTAAAACAAAAAGACCTTGTGCCTTATATTGGTAACAAAAGTAAAGTATCAGAAATACTTAATAAAAAAGTAGCACTTTCTCTATCTATGATTTCAAAATTGGCAACTGGTCTACAACTTCCTCTTGAAGCATTAATACAATTACCAAAAAAAACATAAATTAAGAATTTACTTATAGTATATATAGTATTATAATCCTATAATTTAAAGGATTATAATGAAATACATCAATAGAACAATCATCGAGGATATAAAAAATTATCAAAATTATTTTCCAGCACTTCTTATTAGTGGAGCTAGACAAGTTGGGAAATCAACTCTTGCTTTACATTTAGGTATTGAAAACTATATAACTCTTGATGATATAAACATGTATGAAATGGCAAAAAATGACCCACAAGGTTTTATAGAGAAGTTAGATAAACCAGTTATCATCGATGAAGTTCAGAGACTTCCTCATTTAATGATAACCATAAAAGAGCATATTGATAAAAATCGAATTAATGGAGAATTTATACTAACAGGTTCTGCCTCTCTTCAAGGCTTCAAGGATATTTCTGATTCACTTGCTGGTCGCATTGGTATTATAGAACTTTACCCATTAAACCTAAAAGAAAAATATAACAAAAAAGAAAATTTGATTGATATACTTTATGAAGATTTAGATAAATTTGTCTTAAAAAAATATAACAGTGAAAATATAGTAAACCATATCATAGATGGTGGTTATCCTGAGATAATGAAAATGGATAGTACAAAAGCCAAATACCTTTGGTTTAGTTCCTACATAAGAACCTATATAGAATCGGATACAAAAGAGTTAGCAAATATACGAAATATAGATAGATTTATGAGCATGTATCGTCTTTGCATGCTAAGAAGTGGAAATATATTTAATAAAAGCGAATTACAGGTAGAATGTGGTTTAGATAATAAAACATTTGATAGTTATTTTGGAGTATTAGAGCATACTTACCAACTACAAAAACTACAACCATTTTTTAAAAATGAGTTGAAAAGAGTCATAAAATCTCCTAAAATTTATGCTTTAGATTCTGGAATTTTATGTCATCTATTACAAATAAATTCTAAGGACACTTATGAAGCTTCTCATTTCAAAGGAAATATCTTAGAAACATTTGTTTTTAGCGAACTTATAAAATCGAATACATATGCTACAAATAGAGTTGGTATGTATTATTATAGAACTAGTGATAAAAAAGAGATAGATTTTATACTAGAGTCACCAAATGGAATAATTGCTATAGAGATAAAATCTTCTAAGAGTGTAAATAAAAGAGATTTTAAACATATATATCATCTTTCCCTTGAACTAGGTAAAAACTTTACTAAAGGAATTGTTTTATATAATGGAGAGTCAGTTTTAAAAATTGATGAAAACATGTATGCTATTCCTATCGGTTTTTTAGCATAAAAGAGTTTTTTGCGGTACTGATAACGGTACCAAGGAAAAAGAACATAGTTTTAAGTACCATTATAGGTCTTTCATACATTTAACTTGGTTGAGGACGGCTCCACCATATATTTAATAATTATTAAATATAATAAATTATATAATATCATAAATTTAATTTAGAAGGTTAATTTTGTTTAAAATTATATTTGTACTTTTCATCTCATTTTCACTGCTCATAGGTCAGTCTGATGATGAAACCACATTTGATAACTTCGAAGATGAATTTGCAATAGAGCAAACTGATTCTTCATGGGATCCTCTAAAATTTTACAATATTCCAATGACCCAATTCAATGATTTTATTTATGTTCACATCATGGGACCTATTGCAAAAGGCTACCGATATGTTGTCTCAAAACCTATCAGAGAAGGTGTTTCAAATATTTTTCACAATATACAATTTCCTATAAGAGTTACCAATAATCTTTTACAATTCAAATTCAATAATGCACTTGAAGAGAGTGCTAGATTTGCAATAAACTCCACCTATGGATTAGCAGGTTTTATTGATATTGCTAAAAGTGAAGGTGGAATTAAAAGACACAATGAAGACTTTGGTCAAACTTTGGGCTTCTATGGAGCTAGTAATGACATACATATAGTTTTGCCACTATTTGGACCTTCAAATCTAAGAGATACTATAGGACTT
The DNA here is from genome assembly GCA_964530865.1 of uncultured Sulfurospirillum sp. GTDB lineage: Bacteria > Campylobacterota > Campylobacteria > Campylobacterales > Sulfurospirillaceae > Sulfurospirillum_A. The sequence goes on along the minus strand of CAZHBU010000048.1, from coordinate 13,496 downwards.
GTAGGAGATGCTTTTGTTAATCCTATATACTATGCTCAAAAAAGAGATTGGAATGCATTTGAATCTAATCATATATACCTTTTTGTAAATACCTATAAAATTACCAATGAATACTCTCTACATGTTGACGAATATGAGAACATAAGGAAAGATTCGGTAGACTTATATAAGTTATTAAAAAGTGTATATGAACAGCGTAGAGATACGCTTATAGAGGAATAAAATGAAAAAGATTATATTATTGATTTTTACAATACTCTCCTTATTTGCAATTGAAAAAGAGAGTATATCTACAGTAATGGAAAACAAAATTAATGAAGCAACGTCAATAATAACACAAGAAGATTTAACAGTAGAAACAAAAGCACAAAAAATACTTCCTCTTTTTGACAATATATTTGATTATAGACTTATGACAAAACTCTCTTTAGGAAAAAAAAACTGGGCTAAAATGAGTCCAAAGCAGAAAGAAGAATTTACTTTAAAGTTTATAAAACACCTAAAAAATTCTTATGTAGACAAAATAAGTTTATATACTGATGAAAAGTTATCTATAATAAAACTTGAAGAGGTAAATAAAAAAAGGATTTTACTTTTTACAAAACTAATTGGATCTAAAGATAGCTATGATATCACATACAAATTTTATAAATCTAAAAATAATGATTGGCTCATATATGATGTTGATATCATTGGGATTAGCCTTATTCAAATCTATAGGTCACAGTTTAACAACATATTGCAAAATGAATCATATGCGACACTTTTAAGTAAAATAGAAAAAAAGAAGTAAATGGTATCTTCGTTTTATAAAAATTTTATACTTTTATATCCTATAAGAATACTTCTTTTTATTGCTTTAATAGTCTCTATATTTGCTTTTGGTGCGACTAAACTTAAGATTGATGCTTCTAGCGATACAATTTTACTAGAAAATGATAGTGATTTACTTTTTACAAAAGAAGTTTCTAGCAAATTTAAGACACCTAATATTCTAGTAGTTGCTTTTTCACCAAACTACCCCCTTCTCTCAAACCAGACGCAAGAAACTATAAGTAATATAAGTCAACAACTTAAGTCACTTGATAAGATAGAATCTGTTACATCAATACTAAATGTACCTCTTCTACAAAGTTCTGGTAAACCAATAAAAGAGATTATTTCAAATATACCTACACTCTCAAACTCCAAACTCAATATTGAACTTGTAAAAAAAGAATTTTTAAGCAACCCAATATATAAGGAAAATCTTGTAAGTAGTGATTTTAAAACGACTGCAATCATACTCAATCTTAAAGAAGAAAAAATCTCTTCAAAGCAAAACAAAGATCTACTTAGAGAAGAAAATCATATATTTATACAAAATATTCGTGCTATTTTAAATGCGCATAAAAATAGTGGAAAGCTATTTTTAGGTGGAGTCAACATGATAAGTGATGACTTAATCAGTTTTGTAAAAAATGACCTATTTGTTTTTGGCTCAGCACTTTTGATACTTCTTGTAGTCGTTTTATGGGCAACTTTCAGAGAAATAAGATGGGTCATCTTACCTGTTGTTATATCTACTTGTTCTATAGTCACAACATCTGGATTATTGGGATTTTTTGGTTGGGAAGTTACTGTTATATCTTCAAACTTTATATCACTACAACTCATAATAACCCTTGCTATAGTTCTTCACTTGATTGTTAGATATAGAGAGCTAGTGCATATATGTCCTAATTGCTCACAAAAGGACCTTGTGTTTGAAACTGTTATGTCAAAACTATCTCCATCATTTTTCGCAATACTTACTACTGTAGTAGGGTTTGCCTCTCTAATATTTTCAAATATATTGCCTATTATAAACCTAGGCTGGATGATGAGTAGCGGAATAACTATATCTCTTGTATTGTCATTTATCATATTTCCATCAATTTTGGTTATGCTTTCTAAGTCCAAAAATGATATAGAAAATGAAAAAAGATTTTCCCCTACAAATGCTATGTCAAGCTGGGTAGAGTTTCATGGAAATACAATCTTATTTATCTCACTTTTAGTAGCTGTTTTTAGTTTAACTGGAGCAACCAAACTCATAGTAGAAAATAGCTTTATAAACTACTTTAGATCAACAACAGAGATCTACAAAGGTATGCAAGTCATAGATGAACAATTAGGAGGAACTACACCTCTTGATGTTATTATTAAATTTAAAGATAAAGATACAAAAATAGAAAATACCGATGATGATGAATTTAGTGATTTTGATGACGAGTTTGAAGAAGAAAAAAATGCAGACCAATACTGGTTTACTCCTCAAAAAATGCAACTAATACTAAAAGTCCACAACTACTTAGAAAGTAAAACAGAGATAGGCAATGTACAATCACTAGCAACAATACTGAAACTTGGCTCAATGCTCAACGATGGGAAAGATTTAGATAACTTTGGATTAGCTCTCATATATAATAAACTTCCTGAAGACTTTAAACAAATCATAATAAACCCATATCTTAACATAGAGGAAAATGAAGTTAGATTTGCAACACGAATTGTAGATTCTAACCCTAATCTAAGACGAAATGAACTCATAAAAGAGATAAACGTTGACTTAGCAAAAATGATAAATCTAGATACTGCATCATTTAGACAGTCTAACCTCATGATACTATATAACAATATGTTACAATCTCTATTTGAATCTCAGATAGTAACCCTTGGTTTTGTTCTGGTACTTCTTTTTATAATGTTTTTACTCATCTTTAAAAGCTTACATGTAGCGCTTATTGCTATTACTTCAAACGCTATATCTATTAGTGTGATTTTTGGCTTTATGGGATGGTTTAACATACCTCTTGATTTGATGACTATAACTATTGCAGCAATTAGTTTAGGAATTGGGGTAGACGATACCATTCACTATATACACCGTTTTTATGAAGAGTTAGAAAAAGATGGTGATTTTGTACAAGCTATGCACCGTTCTCATAACAGCGTAGGCTATGCAATGAGTTATACCACTTTTGCTATAATGTTGGGATTTTCTATTTTAGTGCTATCGAACTTTGTGCCAACTATCTACTTTGGATTTTTGACTATGGTAGCTATGATTATGGCACTTTTAGGGGCACTTCTACTGCTACCAAGATTACTAATAATCTTTAAACCTAAAATTAAAAGTTGATTTTTTCTTTTATAACTCTTGCTAAGTTAGATATTTTAGTTATTTTTTCTTGATTACTCAAGCTTTCATCAAGTAATATCTTTACAAAAGCACTGCCCACAATAACACCATCAACACCTTCTGCTTTAGCTTTTGCAGTTTTCTCATCTACACCAAATCCAACATAAATTGGTGTTGTGCTTACTTTTCGTATGCTCTTGATGGTCTCACTTAAATCTTCACTTGCACCACTTCCTGTAATGCCAGCATATGCCACAAGATAGATAAACTTGCTACTATGTTCAACTACTTGCTTGATACGCTCATATGAGTCTGTAGGTGCTACAAAAGATATAAGAGAAAGATTTTTTTCTTTCATCAAAAATGTATAAGTCAAAGCTTCTTCATGAGGAAGATCTGGAATGATAAAGCCACTAACACCAAACTCTTTTGCCTTGTCCGTAAAAAGCCCCATTCCTCTGTGATAAAAAGGGTTAAAATAGCCCATCCATAAAGTATCTATCTCTTTTCCAATCTGTTGTGATATATCAAAAAGATGATCAATTTTAAAACCATTTTGCAGTGCTTTTAAGTTAGCAGCTTCTATAATTGGTCCATCTGCTACTGGATCAGAAAATGGTATACCAAGTTCAAGTGAATCAACACCTGCTTCTTTAAGTGAAAGTGCTAGATCAACGCTAAAGTTTTTGTCAGGAAACCCTGCTGTAATATATGCTACTAATTTTTTCATGTTATTCTTTTAATTAATGTTTTTGTAAATGTATAGGGACTTTTATGATTAGAGGTTCAAGCATACCAAAATACTCATCATCTTCTTCTATGTTGATTCTATAGCGATCAAACTGATCACTTATCATAAGTAACCAATCTACGAACTCTTCAGTTGCAGGACCTTCTAGTATCCTAGCCTCTTCTGCTACATCTTCACAAAGAGTTGCAAGTTTAATAATAGGTTCTAGTTTTAAAAAGCCAGCCGCTGATTTCATGTTGTGGAAAATTCTAAAAAGTTCACCTACATTGTTCTCATACAACTCTTTTTTCTCAAGCCCAATGATAAGAGGCTCCATTGTTTCACACATGATTGCATAATGTGAAATAAAATCTTCTACAATTTCTAAATCATAATCAACTTCTAGCTGTGAAAACAGACCCATAATTTTCCTTTAATTATAATCATACCATCTTTTAGATAAAATTTTATTTTAAAGGAACTAAATGCAAAACATAACATCAATAAAAAAAGCAAAAAATCAGACTCCCTTAACGGTTATTACCGCTTACGATTCTCTTTTCGCGTCTATATTTAATAAAAAAACAGATATGATTTTAGTAGGAGATAGCCTTAACATGAGCTTCAATAATGCTCCTGACACACTTAGTGCCTCACTTGAAGTTATGATATACCATACAAATGCCGTTTGCAAAGGAGCACCAGATACTTTCATTATCTGTGATATGCCTTTTGGAACCTACACAGATGAAAATATGGCTCTTAAAAATGCTTCGAGAGTTTATCAAGAAACAACAGCACATGCAGTAAAGATTGAGGGTGGTGTAGAGCGCGCTCACATCATAAAAGCTCTTACATGTAACTCAATAGCTGTTGTAGGACATATAGGGCTTATGCCTCAGTATGTTCGTAGCGAAGGTGGATATAAAGTAAGAGGTAAAAGTGAAGAAGATATTTTACAGCTTATAGAAGATGCGAAAGCTGTTGAAAAAGCAGGTGCTTTTGCTATAGTAATTGAAGGTGTAAAAGTAGAGGCGGCTAAAAGAATAACTGAAGCTATAAACATACCAACTATTGGAATTGGCTGTGGCAATGTCACCGATGGACAAGTTTTAGTGTGGAGTGATATGCTAGGATTTTTTCAAGAATTTCAGCCAAAATTTGTCAAACAGTACCTAAATGGTAGCGAAATAGTAAAAAAAGCGGTTGATGAGTATGTAAATGATGTTCAAAACAGAACTTTTCCTGCCCAAGAGCATACATACTAATGGAACGCATAGTTGAAATAGACAAAGTAACTTTTGAAAATGAGTACGAAACTTCTTTGCGTCCAACAAATTGGGAAGATTATATTGGTCAAGAAAAAATAAAAAAGAATCTTCAAGTTTTTATACAGGCTTCAAAAAAACGAGAAGAAGCACTTGATCATGTTCTATTCTTTGGACCTCCTGGACTTGGTAAAACTACACTAGCTTACATTATCGCAAATGAGATGGAAGCCAATGTTAAAATGACAGCAGCACCCATGATAGAAAAGAGTGGTGATTTAGCTGCAATTTTGACCAACCTTGAAGAGGGTGATATACTTTTTATAGATGAAATTCATAGACTCTCACCTGCGATTGAAGAGATTCTATATCCTGCAATGGAAGATTTTAGACTTGACATCATCATAGGAAGTGGGCCTGCAGCTCAAACTATAAAAATAGACTTGCCACGTTTCACTCTCATAGGAGCAACAACAAGAGCAGGCATGATAAGCTCACCTCTGCGAGATAGATTTGGTATGCACTTTAGACTACAGTTTTACAATCAAGGAGAGCTTGGTGAAATTATCACAAGAGCTTCAAAAAAGCTAGAAAAAGATTGTAACAAAGAGGCATCACTTGAGATAGCAAAACGTTGTCGTGGTACTCCTCGTATTGCTTTGCGTCTGCTAAAACGTATCAGAGATTATGCTGATGTTGCAGATGAAAACTGCATAGTTATAGATAGAGCAAGATACGGATTAAATGAACTTGGGGTCAATGACTTGGGATTTGATGAGCTTGATTTACATTTTTTAGAAATTCTCATAACTGCAAAAGGAAGACCAATGGGACTTAGTACCATTGCAGCTGCTCTTAGTGAAGATGAGGGAACAGTAGAAGACGTAATTGAACCTTATCTTTTGGCAAAAGGCTACATAGAAAGAACAGCTAGAGGTAGAATTGCAACACCAAAAGCTTATGAAGTATTTAGGCTCTCATATCCTAATAAAAAAGGACTTTTTGATGGCTAATAGTAAGATTTTCTTTGGGGCAATATTCTTAATTGTATTCTACTGGATACTTAGACTTTACGAGCCATTTTTACTCACTTTAACTATATCTTCACTTCTAACCATAGCAACATATAGCATAAATTTAAAACTTCTACATGTAACAAAAAATAGATTTTTTGCAGCATTTCTATCAACCTTGTTGCTTTCTGTTCTATTTTTTGGTCCTATTGTTTATATTATAACTTCCATTACTTCAACTGTGAATAACTTTAATCCAGCTATCGTAGAAGAAACTGTCTCATATATTTCTTCACTAAATTTTCAACTACCAGACACTCTATCTTTTTTAAATCCAAAAATAGATGAGTTTTTCCAAAATTTTGATTTGGCAAATTTAACAAAAAATACCTTATCATATGCTGCTTTTATAGGAAAAAATAGTGCTAATTTCTTAAAAGATATGTTTCTTATAGTAGTGTTTTTCTTTTTCGCAAACCTATACGGAAAAGAGTTGGTTCACTATGCAAAAAACTTAACTCCATTAGACAACAAAGAGATTGACTTAGTTTTTGGTGAAGTAGCAAATGTCATGAGTGTTCTGTTTTACTCTATCTTAGTGACGGCTATATTTGAAGGTGCATTATTTGCAATCATAGGTATAGTTTTTGGATACGATGGTCTACTTCTTGGCATCTTGTATGGTTTTGCTTCACTCATACCAGTCATTGGAGGGGCTTTAATGTGGATTCCAATCTGTGCGTATGAGTTAGCACGTGGCAATGTCGTAGAAGCTATAATCATAGCCTCATACTCAATTATAGTTATATCTATAATTGCAGATACTTTAATAAAACCACTCATAATAAAATATATAAATACATTTTCAAAAGTCCCAACAAAGATAAATGAACTTCTAATTTTCTTCGCTATCATTGCGGGACTATCTACTTTTGGTTTTTGGGGCATGATTTTAGGACCAGCAATAACTGCTCTTTTTATATCAATACTAAAGTTATATGAGTTACTTAAAAACAAATCTTATATGTAAGGCTAAATAGCCTTTACATGTAACTCTAAAATCTCTATTGTTTTATGGTGCCTTAACTCTCTTTTTTCTATAAAAGATTTTCGTTCTTCATTTATATTTCTAAACTCTTTTATGAGTCTATCATAGTTTTTGTTGAGAAATGTATTATTTGTATTCATCATATTTTGAAGCTCATACAGATGAAAACTTATTTTTAGTCGCTCTTTTATCTCATCAAGTTTTGGTTGGTACAGAGTAAACTTGGTTGAATTCTCTTCATAAAGCTTTATAGACTGCCCTATTTTTTTCTCCAAAAATGCCACACTTACTTCGGTTGCATTTTGGTAGTTAAAACTTACGGCTGAACTTAAATGATTAAATTGTGAGCTTATTTGTGCGTACGAAGAGTGCATTTCATCACTAAAAGGCTTTAGTATGTTTTCATACGCTTTTGAGGCAAACTTTCTCATGTTTGCAAACTCTATATCTGAGTGAATTGCTTCAGATTTACGTATAAATTCATAAGGATTTTGCCACTTTCTTATCTTCTTTTTTAGTAATTCATAAACTAATGCATTGTTTTCATTTACTTCATCTTGAATCTCTTTCAAACTTCTAACATACTTTTTAAACATTTTTCCAACTATATCGTCATCGTAAAAAAGGTGCTTATATATCAAGTCAGCATCTATTTTACTTGCTTTATATTCTACTGCTTCATAAGTAATTTTACTATTTAAAAACCCTGCCTTTTGCTTAGCAAATCTTGTTTTCATGCTTGTTTCTATATGGTTGTAAATATTATTGGCAATCGTATCTATTATCTCTTCGATTCGGCTATATGCGTCTTTAAGTTTTTTGGTAAATCTTATTTTCAAGTCACTAAACTTCTCATCAGCTTCCTCTTCAAAACTACTCAATTCAGATGAAAGCTCACTATATATCTTCAAAAAAAGTCTATGCTGTTTTATGAGTGAATTGCCTATATGAGTTATATCTTTTTTTATAGCAAAATCTTTGGAGCTGTTTGCTATTGGTCTAATTTCAGAGTTAATAAAATCTAAAACAGCTTCTATATTTGACTCTTTTTGAAGCTCTAAGTTTTTGTTTAAATCACTATTTAAGATAGATTCCACATCTTTTTGGTAACTACTATAGGCACTATTTATATCTTTAAGAGTATTTGATTTTATAACTTTTTTTAGTCCATTTAGAAACTCTTCCAATTCCTCATCAATCAACACTTGTTTATCATGACTTCTTGAATCTAGTGCTTGTTTGGCTGAAATAGGAATCACTTCACTAAAAAACTTACTAAAACTCTTTTTAACATAATTGGTTGTCTGGGTTACTTGCTCTTTTGAAAACTTATCTTTTTGATTTAAGACACACAGTGATTTACTCTGATACTCATTTAAATACTCTTCAAGGACTTTAGCTTCACTAAGCTTTCCTGCATTATCAATCAACGATAACCAAATAATACCATCGACCTCTTTTAATACTTTTTGTGTCGTTGTCGTGTCTGTTATGGCTTGAGAATTTAGACCAGGAGTATCTACAAACTCAATCTCTTTTAAAAGCTCAAGAGGAACATAAAGAGTAAGATACTCTATCTCTTCAACCTCTCCACGTTGGTCTGTAAATTTTGCAATGTGTTCAACACTTTGAAACTCTTCTCTGCCATCTACATACTTTATTTTTATTTTTAGCTCATCACCATATTTTATATAATTTACTTTTGAAGTTACCGGTGTTATGCCTGTTGGAAGTATGTTTTTAGATAATAGTGCATTTAAAAATGTAGACTTTCCACTTGAAAACTGCCCAGTAATTGCTACTTTCATAGGCTCTTTGGCTCTTACATGTAAAGAAAAAAGTTTTTCTTTTAGCTCTTTAGATGCGGACATTTTTTCATCTAGCAGAGTATATTGTGCTTTTTGTATAACTCCTAAAAGTGACTCATCAAAAGCTGGTATCTCTTTTTTGAACTTCTCTTTATATGAAACTATAAAACTATCTATTATACTCATAGTTCCCCCTCCACTTTTAGTAAGACTTGTAGTTTCAATTCAATCTGTGCTACTCGTTTACTTGTATCAAATGACCTATCTTCAGCCCTTTTCTTAGCATTTAGTAAAATTTCTTCACGTGAGTTCATATCAAACTCAATAGCTTCTACAGGAGTTCGACACTCTTGTTCAAACTGTTCTACTAATTCTTTATTTATCTTTTTGGTTTTTTGATTAAACTTTTCATTTAACTCACCAATAGCACTCTCAAACTGCTTTTCTAAAACCTGACTCAAGCCATCTATATCTTTTTTTGAGTGAGATTTTATAGCATTATTTACTTGTGTTATCAATACGACATTTGAATTAACAAAATTTAAATCTCCAAAATGTTTTTCAAAAAATTCTTTTGCATCACTTCCTCTTTCAATATCTTTTGAAAAGCCAGCAAAATCTCGACTAATTTTTTCAAAAGAGTTCTCTATTTTTTTAGAAAATTGATACCTATAATCACGAAGTAAGTCTATAAAACCATCTTTCAAAGCAGTTTCTATTATATATGATATTCTTTTGCTTTCTGGCTTTTTCTTATTCTTTCTTATCTCATAAGATACATCATCAAGAACTCTTCTTTTAGCAACTGCCTGAAGTGAAGTAAATTTACTTTTAGCAAAATTTTCAAGCGTAGAAAAGTACCCAATCAATCCCTCTTTTTCATCTTTTATCTTCTCATTTAGTTTTGTTATCTGTTCTTTTATCTCTGTAATTTCATCTTGATACTGCTCATACTCATTTGCTATCTCACTAGCACTTTTACCTAAAAGATTTTTCTCTACATGTAGAGAGTTTTTACTTTGATTTATGATGTGTTTTAACTCTTTTTTATTGGCATCTATTATGAGATTTACCTTCTCAGAGTTGTCACCAAATAAAATCTCATCAAGATAATTTTCAACCTCTAAAATTCCAGTTTTTTCAATAGAAAAGCTACTATCGCCTTTCCCAATTCTGTGCTTCAAAGCTTCAAGCCCTGCAATAGGTATAAAATCTATCTTCTCAATTATACTATCAAAACTACTTTGCTTATTTAGGCTCTCTAGCTTTGCTTTTATGCTTGATTTTGTATAGGCTATAACCTCTTCAAGTTCACTCTTTCTAACTGTATCAATCCTTGTTATAACTACTAAAAGTCTAGCTACGTTTTGATACAAAAGTGTGTCGGTTATAAACTCTATGTCTTTTTCAGTTGCTGATTGATTTACATTCATAAGATGACACATTAAATCACACTGTGAAACGTAAGATTTTGTTATCTCTTCACGTTGTATTACAGGGTCATCAAGTCCAGGAGTATCAACTATTTCAACTCCATTTTCTACAAATTTTAAATCTGTATATAATTCTACACTTTTAACTAAATTACACTTTTTATCTGAGTGTTCTGCTGAAGTAAAAGATGGTAATTCATCTATACTTATTTCGTAGCTTTTCCCTTCAGATGTTATGAATTCATCTAAGTCATCACCAAAATACTCTTTTGTTTCTTTAATAAAAGGTTTCATATTCTCTAGGGTTTCACTGCTATTTTCTATAGCTTTCCACTCATCTTTATTCCAAAAATTTACTTTTGCACTAGGGGTTTTTGCATACTTAATCAGAGTTAGATTCGCAGTTTCTGGTATGACTGAAGTTCCTAGTATCTCTTTGCCTAAAAGTGCATTTAACATAGTTGATTTACCTGCATTCATAACACCAGTAATACCGATAGAAAATTTTTGACTTTTAAGTTTTGTAGGAATTTTTTCTAATCTTTCAACTAAAGTTTTATCTTCAACTGATTTTTTAAGATTTTCAATAGAGGTACAAAAAAGATTTATAGCACTCTCATAGAAATTAGAACCCTTTTTTGCTTTTACTACATGTAAAGGTTCTATACTCTCTTTTTTCTCCTCTATAAGAGCTAAAAGACTTATGAGTTTACGAGCATTTTCATACCCTATTACATCCTCTTTTCTGAGTCTATCAAATCTCTGTTGTATCTCTTTATTTAGTTTTATACTACCTTGTACATTAAGAAAAAAGAGCAACTCTTTTTGCAAAAATTGAACTCTTTTCTTGTCCCATTCGTTTAGTCCTGAAAGAAATTGCACAGCGGCACGAGCCTCATGTATTTCTCTAAATTGATCCAAGTTTGAGTTTGATACTACTAAAATGATTGAACTATAATCACAAAATGCATCATAATCACTCTTAAACTTAGAGTACAAAAAGGCACTTATATCGCCACTACTAGAATATAGCCTCTTTGCATCTTCTTTCCATATTAAAAGAAAAAAATCATTTATAATATTCATTTAAATCCTATGTTATTTATCCCAGCTACAAGGTGAAAAAAGTTTTTTTAGCACCCAAATTGAAGGACAAAAGTTTGTTATAGCCCATACGACCATCATACTTATCACAAAAACTTGTACCCACAAAGCTATGGTTGAGTAACCTATAAAATACAACAATATAACCAAACTTAAAACAATAGCTGTCATCAATCTCTGAATTCTACTTACACACATATACTTCTCCTAATATATAATATTTCTTATCAATAAAAGTATATAGAAAAAAAGATTTAAAAAAGATATAAGGATGACACTAAATTGTCATCCTCAAAAAAGTTTAACGTAAAGCTACTAACTTTCGTCTCATATAAGCAATTTTGCTTTGAAGAGGTAAGTGTTTTGGACAGTTATCTTCACAAGCCAAGAGACTCATACATCCAAAAATTCCATCATCATCACCAACTAACTCATAAAAGTCTTCGTCAGTTCTGTTGTCATGTGGGTCAAGTTGAAAACGTGCAACTCTATTAAGCCCAACAGCACCTATGAAATTTGGTCTCATAAGCTTTGTTCCACAAGCTGCAACACAGATACCACATTCAATACAACGATCAAGCTCAAACGTCTCTTCTGCTACTTTTGGGTCAACTGGAGTTTCTAATTTAGAAATATCAACTTCTTCAGTTGTATGTATCCAACTCTCAACTCTCTTACTCATATTATTCATCCAGTTTCCTGTGTCAACTGAAAGGTCTTTTAAAAGTTTAAAAGCAGGCATAGGGAAAAGCTCCAATACACCATCTTCAAAATCTTTTGTAAGAGTTCTACATGCAAGTTGAGGTTTACCGTTTACCATCATTCCACAGCTTCCACAGATTCCTGCACGACATACAAAGTCAAAAGAGAGATCAGCATCCATCTCTTCACGAATCTTAGTCAATGCAATAAACAAAGTCATTCCATCTGTCTCTTCTAGCTTGTACTCAACCATATGTGGCTTAGAAGCTTTTGAGTTTGGATTGTATTTTAATGCTTTTATAGTTACTGTTCTGCTCATTTTGAATCTCCAAGTCTCTCATTTTGTACTTTATAGTATGGTTGAAGTTCAAACGGCATAAGAGCTTCTTGAATCTCATATCTATCTTTACCGTCTGCTTCCATATCTTCACGAATTTTGTCTACTTCTTCTTGACGCTTAGTGCTTATCTCATTTTCAATAAGCATACCTTTTGCACCATAACCACGGAATGCTGGAGGCATTTCCATCTTCATAATGTCTAGGTCTTCATAACTTAGAGTTGGAAGTGTATCGTCTTTGTTCCAAGTTGCAAGAGTTCTTTTCAACCAATTTGCATCATCACGCTTAAGGAAATCTTCTCTATAGTGTGCTCCACGACTCTCTGTTCTTTCTCTTGCTCCAAGAGCAACACAAAGAGCAAGTTTTAACATCATAGGAACTCTATACGCTTCTTCAAGTTCTGGGTTAGCAGAAAGAGTTTTTGATTTTACTTTTACATCAAGTGATTGTTTATAAAGTTCTTCAAGTTTATCTACAGCAACTTTCAGACCTTCAGCATCACGGAAAATCGCAACTTTGTCCCACATGATTGCTTTCATCTCATTTTTAATTTTAAATACATCATAAGTTCCCTCTTTTGCAAGAAGTTCTTTCATGTAATTTGCTTTATCATCAACAGCATTTTGTAGTGTTTTTGAGCTTATATCTATGTCATTCGCTCCACAATAATCAGCAAAATAATTACCAACAATCATACCAGCTACAACAGTTTCACTTACTGAGTTACCACCAAGTCTATTAAACCCGTGCATATCCCAACAAGAAGCTTCACCACAACAAAATAGTCCGTTTAGTTTTTGAGACTCTCCTGTTGGTTTAGTTCTGATTCCACCCATAGAGTAATGCTGCATAGGAAGAACTGGTGCCCAACCTTTTGGACCTTCATC
>CAZHBU010000047.1:0-15830 GCA_964530865.1 uncultured Sulfurospirillum sp. | reverse complement strand
CTCATTGAACTTTGAAATCAAAGCATATCTAAGCTCATCATCAGATGTATTAGCTAGAACAATTAAAGCATTTTCATTTTCCATAAACTTTGTGCTTCTATAAAGTCAATTCCATGTTTTTCTTTGTTTATACGACTCTTATTAGTATCGTATTCAAACTTCATTATTTTCATTATAATATAGTTTAGGTATATAAATTATACTTTAAAAGCATGTGAAAGTCAATTATTAATAACTAATAATATATGTTTTAATGATATTTTATCATTTACACCATACCACCTAAAGGTCATTTTCATTATTTATGCTTTCAAAGTTTTTTCACAAATAGATCTCATACCTACATTACTAGCAGTTTTTGCATCTATACTTGTTGTTTTTATATTGTATTTTAAGAAAATGTTTTTATATAGATCATTTAAAGTTAAAGTTCCTATTATAACTACCTCTTTTGGATTGAATATAGCATTCATCTGTTTTATTTCAGCACCTATTACAATAGCAGATAAAAAAGAGTAAACTCCATCATCTCCTATGTTGTTTGCTTGTGCACGTGCTTGAAACATATGATTTAATATACCACCATCACTTAAAGATAGTTCGGCACCTTTGTTAAAAGCGATATTATTTAAATCTGTAGATTTAATAGATTTTTCCAAAATACTACTTGTACTCATGAGATTAAAAACTTCACCTGTCATATTTGTCTTGAAATTTACAATTTTTTTATCTTTAATTTCTACCCATTTTGAATGAGTTCCAGGTAATATGAAAATACCATTATTCATTTTCATTTTTTCCATAGCTCCAAATATCTGAACTTCTTCACCTCTCATTAAGTCTATTGAACTATCTTTCTCACTTTTTACACCAGGAACAATATATATATTTTCTTCTATGTTTGGAATTTTTACCAAACCCTGTGCTAAATCATTTAAACTAACGTCACATAAAACATATTTTGTTTCAAGCCATCCATTTTGACTTCCAACCATTCCTGACATATAAATCTTAATATCTTTTTCTAGCCATTTAGCTAATGTTTTTTTTATATAAGGATGAAATTCTTCTTTTTGTAAACTCAACATACCATCACTTGTTGCAATAGAATCTATTTCATTGAAATCATCATCTAATAATAATGCCCTAAAATTACTTGTACCCCAATCAATAAAACTAAACATTATTTGTCTTTACTACATTTACAAAAAAGTCTACTTTCTCTTTTAAGATTCTTAAATCCATATTTGGCTTGTATAAAGAACTACCTAAACCAAAGTATTTTATGCCACCATCCATAAACATAGCTATATTTGACTCATCAACTCCACCAACAGCAATAATTGGCATATTTTTAGGTAAAATAACTTTAATATCATTGTAATATGAAATTCCAAATTTTTTAAATGGAAATAGTTTCAAACTAGTTGCACCTGCATTTATGGCACTATATGCTTCACTTGGAGTCAAAAAACCAGGGATACTTACTAAGCCCAACTCTTTCGTTTTATTTATTATATTTGTATCTGTATTTGGTGAAATGATTAGTGTTGCATTAATTTGTTTCAGTTTATTAACATCATCTTGCGTACAAACAGTACCTGCACCTATATGTAGGTCGTTGTTATTTTTGTAGAATGTTGTTAAGAGTTCAATACTTTTAAAAACCTCTGGTGAATTTAAAGGAACTTCAAGAATTTTGATTCCCCCTTCAACCAAGATAGAAGCTACCTCTAAAACTTCTTCAGGTCTAATGCCTCTTAAAATTGCAATTAATCTACTCTCTTCTAAGCTCTCTAAAAAATCCATATTATTATCCTTAATAATTTATTTTATAATCCATAATTTCTCTAATAAGACCTTTTGTTCCTACTAGTTTATTATTTAATATGATTACACTTCTCTCGCCCATATAAGATACAGGATGTTCAACATAAGAAAAATCAAAGTTATCTACCTGAGAAGCAGATGGCTTATTAAAAGAGAAAAGTTTTATATCTTTACCAACTTTTAATTTTTTTTCATTTATTGCTTTTAAACATCCAATTGTAATCTGATTTGCGCAAGAAAATATTGCATCAGGTATCTCTTTTTGCTCTAAAATGTCTATTGTTTCCTCTAATCCACTCTCTATAGAAAAATTACCTCTATAAATAAGAGACTCATCAAAACTAAGTCCATTCTTAAATAGTGCTTGTTTATACCCATCTAGTCTTTGAATAGCATTCATATTGTTTTTTGGACCTGTTATAATAGCAATGCGTTTATAGCCATCATTTGCTAATAAATTGATAGCATCATATACAGCACTTGCATTTGATAAAAAAACGCCTGAATTATCACTATATGACATGTCTCTATCAACCAAAACAAAAGGTAAAGAGTTTTTATTTAATTTTTGGATTGATTTCATGGACTCTTTCTCTTTATTTCTTGATCTAATAAATACTAAACCTTTTACTTGTTGTTCTATTAGTTTATCTATTGCATTTAACTCTTCACTAGGATCATCATGTGTAAGATACAAAGTTACTGGTAAATCCAGTTTTTTGGCTTGTTTTATAACGCCTTCTAGAACTCTTGCAAAAAAAGAGTTTATTACATCAGGAATTATAACACCTATAATATCTTTATGAATAGGAGGCGTAAACTGATTATTGTATTTTTCATATGATGTCTCTTCTAGAATTTTTTGTATTTTTTCTCTTGTTCTCTTTTTTACAACTTCAGGATTATTTATTACTCTTGAAACAGTTGCTATTGATACATTAGCCATATCTGCTATTTTTTGTATACCCAAAATAAACTCCAAATGTAAATTTTTACATTAAAATTGTATCATTTTTTTCCTTTTTTATAAATAAATACAATATATACTTAAAATTAAGCATATATTTATCTTTTTAATATAATAATCCACTAAATGTAAAAAAAGATTGTAAAAGTTTTTACATTAACATATTTCTATAAATTAAAAGGAGAAAATATGATTAGTATCAAAAAAGCAGCAGTTGCTTTATCATTATTAGGCGCATTGTCATTAGGTGCAGCAGAGGTTGAAGTACTTCATTGGTGGTCAAGTGGCTCAGAAGCAGAAGCAATTGGAGAACTAAAAGCTCTATTGGAAAAAGACGGACATACATGGAAAGATTTTTCAGTAGCTGGTGGTAGTGGATCAAATGCTATGACAGTTCTTAAAAGTAGAGTTATATCAGGTAATCCTCCAAGTGCTGCTCAAATTAAAGGCCCTAGTATTCAAGAGTGGGCAGAATTAGGTTCAGCTTTAAATCTAGATTCAGTTGCCAAAGCAAATAACTGGGATGCAATTTTACCTAAAAGATTTGCTGAACACATGAAATATAATGGACACTATGTTGCAGCTCCTGTAAATGTACACAAAATTAACTGGATGTGGGCTAACCCAAAAATATTTGCAAAAGCAGGTGCTAAAATACCTACAACTTGGGCAGAATTTGAAGTAGCTTCAAAGAAAATCAAAGCGGCTGGATTTATTCCTGTTGCAGCTGGTGGACAACCATGGCAAGAAACTACAATGTTTGAAACAATTGTATTAGGAATTGGTGGAGCAGATTTTTATAACAAAGTTTTTGTTGATCTTGATCTAAAAGCTATTGGTTCTGATAAAATTAAAAAATCTTTTGACACTTTAAGAATGGTTAAATCATTTACAGACAAAAATGCTCCAGGACGTGACTGGAACTTAGCTACAT
The DNA here is from genome assembly GCA_964530865.1 of uncultured Sulfurospirillum sp. Classification (GTDB taxonomy): domain Bacteria; phylum Campylobacterota; class Campylobacteria; order Campylobacterales; family Sulfurospirillaceae; genus Sulfurospirillum_A. Next base: position 12,099 of record CAZHBU010000047.1, on the reverse strand, counting down.
CTATGGTATATAAAGGTGAAGCTGCAATGCTTTTCATGGGCGATTGGGCTAAAGGCGAATTTAAAGTATCTGGACAAAAAATTGGTATCGATTATGTTGCATTAGACACTCCTCAAACAAGTGGTTCATATATATACAACATTGATAGTTTCTTAATGTTTGATCAAAAAGATGAGAAAAAAGCAGTTGCTCAGAGAAAACTAGCTGAACTTATCATGGATGACAAATTTCAAGTTATATTCAACCTAAAGAAAGGTTCAATACCAATCAACTTAACTGTTAAGAGAACAGCATTTGATGATATTGCTCTTAGATCATGGGATCAACTAAATGCTGCAGCATATACTAAAACACTAGTACCAAGTATGGCTCACCAAATGGCTGTACCTGATGCTGCAAGAGGTGCATTTTTCGATGTTGTTACAAACTTTTATAACTCTAAAATGAGTTCAGAAGAAGCAACTAAAGCTTTAGTTAGTGCAATTTCAGAAGAAAAATAAAGAATGATAATGAAAAGTAAGTTAAAAACTCTAGAGGATTTAATTCCAAGATTAATAGTAACTCCTACTTTTCTAATTATGATTATATTTATATATGGATTTATATTTTGGAATTTGTTACTTTCTTTTACAAATTCTAAAATATTACCCATATATACCTTTGTGGGATTTAAACAATATATTTCATTGTTTAACAACACAAAATGGTGGCTAGCAATGCAGAATCTTCTTGTATTCTCTTCTCTATTTATTGGACTTTGTCTACTATTTGGACTTTTGCTTGCCATCTTTATTGATCAAAAAATTAGATTTGAAAGTGTATTTAGAACTATTTACCTATACCCTATGGCTTTATCATTTATAGCTACTGGTACAGTTTGGCAATGGATGTTAAACCCAGGACTTGGACTAGAAAAGCTAGTTATTAATTTGGGGTTTGAAAATTTTACATTTGACTGGATAGTAGATTCCCAGATGGCAATATATACAATTATAATAGCTGCTATATGGCAATCTACCGGATTTGTAATGGTTCTTATACTCGCTGGATTAAGAGGTATAAATTATGAGGTTGTAAATGCTGCAAAAATTGATGGTGCAACAATGCCTAGAATTTATTGGAAAATAATTATACCTCAATTAGGACCTGTGTTTTTCTCTGCTGTAATTATTTTACTGCATCTTGCTATAAAAACATTCGATTTAGTTATTGTTATGACTAAAGGTGGACCTGGTTACTCTACAATCTTACCATCTATTTTCATGTATGATTACTCATTTTCAAGAAACAAATTAGCATTTGGAGCATCTAGCGCTATGATTATGCTCTTTTTTGTAATGATTTTTGTTGTCCCATATTTATATAGAGAGCTAAAGGCAAGAAATGGTTAAAGTATTAAATAATTTATCAAGAGTTTTTATATATTTAGTTCTATTTGTTTGTGCTATATATTTTTTACTGCCACTGTTCGTAATGGTAATTACATCTTTAAAAGATATTCAAGAGATAAAAAATGGTAATCTACTTGACTTGCCTAAAAATATAACATTTCAACCATGGATAGACGCTTGGACAAATGCTAGAATTGGACCTGATTCAAGTGGAATTAAGCCATACTTTTTTAACTCTATTATGTTTACTATACCTTCTGTATTAATCTCTTCAATAATTGGAGCTTTTAACGGTTATGTATTTTCAAAGTGGAGATTTAAAGGAAGTGAAGTATTTTTTTCATTACTTCTATTCGGCTGTTTTATCCCATTTCAAGTTATACTGCTACCAATGTCACAAACACTTGGTTTTATTGGACTATCTGGAAGCTTATGGGCTTTAATTTTTGTGCATATTGTATATGGAATTGCATTTACAAGTCTATTTTTTAGAAATTTTTATGTTTCTATTCCAACAGAACTTATAAATGCGGCTAAAATAGATGGAGCTGGATTTTTTAGAATTTTCTTTAAAATACTACTTCCTGTTAGTTTACCAATATTTATGGTCTGTTTTATTTGGCAAATGACAAATGCATGGAATGACTTTTTATTCGGAGTTACATTTACAGATGCAAACACGCAACCTGTAACAGTTGCCCTAAACAATCTAGTTAATTCAACTTCCGCTGTTAAAATGTACAATATAGATATGGCTGCAGCACTTATAGCAGTTGCTCCAACACTAATAGCATATGTTGTATCTGGAAAATATTTTGTAAAAGGATTGATGGCCGGTGCTGTCAAATAATGAGGAAAAGATGAAATCACTAATAATAGAAAACTTATATAAAAGTTATGGCTCAACAGAGGTTTTAAAAGGTATTAATATCTCTTTAGAAGCTGGAGAGTTTTTAGTTCTAGTCGGGCCAAGTGGCTGTGGAAAATCTACGCTTCTTAGTGCTATCGTAGGACTAGATGACGTGACCATAGGCTCAATTAAACTAGGCGACAAAGATATAACAAATGAAGCGCCAAAAGATAGAGAATTAACAATGGTTTTTCAAAGTTATGCTCTGTACCCAAATATGACAGTTTATCAAAACATAGAGTTTGGACTCAAAATCAGTAAGTATTCAAAAGAAGAGATTCAAAACAGAATCAATAATGCTGCAGAGATGCTTCAAATTACAGAGTTACTCAAAAGAAAACCTGCTCAACTTTCAGGTGGACAAAGACAAAGAGTAGCAATTGCAAGATCAATATCACGTGAACCAACTATGTATCTTTTTGATGAACCTCTTTCAAATTTAGATGCTGAACTGCGTGTTAAGATGAGAACAGAGATAAAAAAACTACATAAAAAAGTAAAAAAGACTATGGTTTATGTTACTCATGATCAAATTGAAGCTATGACTTTAGCAGATAAAATTGCGATTATGAACAAAGGTATTATTCAACAGTTTGATACACCTGAAAATGTTTATGCAGACCCATGTAACCTCTTTACTGCTGGTTTTATTGGTTCTCCATCAATGAATTTTATAAACGTAGAGATACAATCCAAAAGTGAAAAATTGTTTATTAATCTAAAAAATGTTGATGGTGAAGACAACATTATATTTTTAGAAGGTGAGTATAAAGATTTAGTTAAATATATTGGTAAGACAGTTACTGCTGGTCTTCGTCCTGAACATATTCAAAATGGATTTAGAGATGAAAGTGTCAAACATGAGCTAAAAGATGTAAATGCAACTGTGAATTTTTCTGAATTAACTGGTGCAGATGGATATTTATTTCTTGATTTAAATAATACAGAAGTTGTATCGAGAGTAAGTCCTAGTGGCATGAAAAATGATGGCGAGAAAGTAACTCTTAAAGTGTGGGCTAAACAGATACTGTTTTTTGACAAAGACACACACGACAGAATTAAATAATATACAAGGTATAGATTATGACATTAAAAGATAAAGTAATAATTGTAACAGGAGCAACATCAGGAATTGGACTAGAAATAGTAAAAGAAGCTTTAAAACTAGGTGGCACTGTGATGATTCACTCTTCACATAGATCAAAACCTACTGCCCAAAAACTAGTTCAAGAGTTTGGTGAAAAAACAGCTTGTGTTAGTGCTGATTTATCTAAGTTTGATGACTTAAAACAGATAGTTGATGCTACAGTTGCAAAGTTTGGAAGAGTTGATGTTTTAGTAAATAATGCTGGTGTTTTTCCTAGAAATACTATTGACGACATAGATGAAGAGACTTATGAATATATCATGAATGTAAACTATAAAGCTCCACTATTTTTATGTAAAGAAGTTGTAAAAGTTTTTAAAGAGCAAAATATAAAAGGTTCTATTGTTAATATTGGTTCTATCAATGCTTATTGTGGGCAAGATAATCTACTAGTTTACTCTTCTTCAAAAGGAGCTTTGATGACTATGACTAGAAATATGGCCGATTATTTAGGTCCTTACTCTATTAGAATCAATCAAATCAATGTAGGCTGGACACATACAGATAAGGAACATGAGACTCAACTAGGTGAAGGTAATAGCAAAGATTGGTACAAAAATATAAACAAAGTTTTTGCTCCAAGAGGTACAATTTTGGCTCCTCAAGAGATAGCAAAACATGTTGCTTTTTGGGCAAGTGATTACTCTATACCAGTTTCTGGTTCTGTATATGAAGTAGAACAGTACCCAGTAATAGGAAGAAATAAGATAAATGCTTAAACATATAGAAAACTCTAAATCTCTTCTTGGAGAAGGTCCTCTTTATAATGATAAAGAAAATGCACTATATTGGACAGATATAAAAGGTATGAAACTTTTTAGATATGACTTAGAGAGTAAAGTGGTAAAAAATTATCGCTTTACTAAACCTATAGGATCATTTGCCTTTACATGTAACGATGAAATTATAGTAACAACAACTTCTGGTTTTGAATATGCCATTTTGAATGAAAATAGATTTGTGTCTATAGTAAATCCAGAAATAAATAAACCACACAACCGTTTTAATGATGGTAAATGTGATGCAAAAGGACGATATTTTGCAGGAACTATGGATAATAATGAGAAAGAAATAACTGGATCATTGTACAGTTTTGATGGTGATGGTATAGAAAAACTTGAAGATAATCTTTTTATATCTAATGGCTTAGGTTGGAGTCCAAATTCTAGTAAATTTTATCTTACTGACAGTCCTAAAAGAGTCATATATGTTTATGATTATGATCTAGAGTTAGGCAAAATATCAAATAAAAAAATATTTGCAAATATAGATGAAAAAGATGGCTACCCAGATGGACTCTGTGTTGATAGTGAGGGTTATATTTGGTCAGCACATTGGTATGGATGGAAAATAACTAGATATGCACCAGATGGTTCAATTGATAGCATCTATGATATACCCGTACCTAAAGTAACTTCATGTAACTTTGGTGGAAAAGAGTTAGATACACTTTTTATTACAACTGCATCGTTTGAGTTGAGTGAAGAGGAGCTAAAAAAAGCACCTTTGAGTGGCTATACTTTTGCTTTAAAGACTAAAGTTAAAGGTCAAAAAACAAATATTTTTATAGAAAAATAGGAAATTACTATGGATATAAATAGAAAAAAATTTAAATTTAGAAGTCAAGCTTGGTTTGACAACAAAGAAGACCCTGGAATGACAGCTCTGTATCTTGAGAGATACCTAAATTACGGGTTAACAAGAAATGAACTTCAATCAGGAAGACCTATCATTGGCATAGCTCAAACTGGTAACGATATTTCACCATGCAATAGACACCATTTAGCTCTAGCAGCAAGACTTAAAGATGGAATTCGTGATGCTGGCGGAATTCCTATGGAGTTTCCAACTCACCCAATTCAAGAGACTGGTAAACGTCCTACTGCTGCATTAGATAGAAATCTATCATATCTTTCTATGGTTGAAACCATATATGGGTACCCAATAGATGGTGTTATATTTACAATAGGTTGTGACAAAACAACTCCAGCGGCACTTATGGCAGCAGGAACTCTAAATATACCATCTATTACCTTTTCAGTGGGACCTATGCTAAACGGTTACTACAAAGGAGAAAGATGTGGCTCAGGAACTGCTATATGGGAAGCAAGAAAACTTTTAGCTAAAGATGAAATTGATTACGATGAGTTTATGGACATTGCAGCTAGTTCTGCCCCTAGTGATGGCTATTGTAACACTATGGGAACAGCTTCAAGCATGAACTGTCTTGCTGAAGTACTAGGTATGAGTTTACCAACTGGCGGAACTATACCTGCGCCATATAGAGAACGTGGTCAAAATGCTTATGCAACTGGAAAAAGTATTGTTGATTTAGTAAATGATGATGTAAAACCATCTGACATTATGACTAAAGAGGCATTTTTAAATGCGATTGTAGCCTCTTCTGCTATTGGTGCTTCAACAAATGCTCCAATACACATAAATGCTATCGCTAAGAACATAGGCGTAGACATCAACAATAACCACTGGCAAGAGCATGGTTATGAAATTCCATTACTTTTAAACTGTCAACCAGCAGGTGAATATTTGAGTGAAGATTTCCATAGAGCTGGTGGAGTTGGAGCTATCATGAGTGAACTTATGGCTAAAGGTAAAATTTATAAAGATACTTTAACAGTAAGTCAAAAAACTACTGGAGAAAATTATAAAGACTCAAAAATACTAAATGAAAAAGTTATAAAAACTTATGACAAGCCATTACTCTCTAAAGGTGGATTTTTAGTTATGGGTGGCAATATTTTTGATAGTGCAATCATGAAAACATCTGTTATAGATGAAGAATTTTTAGAACGATACATAAAAGATGGAATCATAACAGGTAAAGCTGTTGTTTTTGAAGGACCTGAAGATTATCATAAACGCATTAATAATGAGAGTCTTCATATTGATGAAAATAGTATTCTTTTTATGAGAAATTGTGGTCCAAAAGGATTTCCAGGTTCAGGTGAAGTAGTAAATATGTTGCCTCCTGATAGACTTGTAAAACAAGGTATCACTTCACTTCCAACCATAGGTGATGGAAGACAAAGTGGAACAAGTGCAAGTGCTTCTATATTAAATGCTACTCCTGAGAGTTATGAAGGTGGAGGTATGGCTATTATAAAAACTGGTGATAAGGTTGTAATAGATATGGAAAATAGAGAAGTGCAACTCAAAATTTCAAATGAAGAGATATTAAAAAGAAAAGAGAATATAGTTCTTCCAGAATTAGAAAATGATACACCTTGGCAAGAAATATATAGAAAATTTGTAGAAGGTTTAGCAGATGGAGCTTGCTTGAAGCTAGAAAAGCCTTATGAAAAAATTCTAGATAAAAAGTGGTTTGCAAGAGATTCACATTAGTGTACGAACTTAAAAATAAAACTTTACATGTAAAGGAATACAATACTTACATTCTGAAGATCAAGAGACTGTAAATTAAACTGTGTAAAGGAGGATATTTTATTACTTGTTTTTACAAGAGTTACTTATTATATATAAGCCTATTGAAGAGCGATAGAAAATCCGCCGATTGCTACTTTTGTACCATTTTGAAGTATCTCAAAAGATAGAGATTTGAAGTTATCTAATTTATGAACTAACTCTACATTTACTATGAACTCTTTTTGTGTTGCTTCTTCTAAAAGTTTTATGTTTTTTAGAGTTATTACAAAACCCATTTTTCCATTGTTTTCACTATCTTTAATGCCAGAACTACTCTGTGCAGCAGCTTCGATGAGCATACCTAGTGTTGGTACCTCATCAAAACCTACTTTGACTGATGCAGTTGTCTCATCTGCTTTTAAAAGGCTTTTTACAAACCGTATTGGAGGCAGATGAGGTATACTAAAATCGTCCAAAAGACTACTTATTTTCGTTTATATATGCTACTAAAGTATTAGGGGTTGAAAACACGCCACTCTCTTCGCCAGCATCTTTGATTTTTACACCAAACTCTTTCTCTACGATGAGAGTTATCTCGATTGCATCTACGCTATCAAGTCCTAGTCCATCATCTCCAAAAAGTGCCATATCGTCACCTATCTCATCTACTGCTATATCTTCTAAACCTAATCCGTCTATTAGTTTTACTTTTAAATCTGTTGTTGTTATCAAAATTTTCCCCTATTGTTTAATGTTTCTCTTTGAAGCCAATCTTTTTACCGACTGAACTTTTTGTGATTATCATATTGTTATATAGTTTAAACACTATATGCATAGAACCAAACACCTTCTTGAGTGCCTCTTTCAACTCTTTTTGTTTTATCTCTCTACATGCTTCTATGTAGATATCTAAAACTTCATCTCTAAGTGCTTTTTCATCTTTTCTTACTTTCACAAGCACGCACTCAACGTCATCTAAATTCTCAACTATAGACTCTATTTGCAAAGTTGAAACTCTTTTTCCTGCCACTTTTGCCAAGTTTGAACTACGTCCTAGTAACTTAAACTCATGCTCACTCAACATTTCAACTATGTCTTCCGTTTGAAATGGAAACTCAACTTTCTTAATAGTCTTATTTAGAACTTTCTCAGCCACAAATGGAGAAGATATATTGAGCATATTATCATTTTCACCAATTTCAACACAATCATAAGCTCTCAAAATTGTCTCGTCATCTACTTTATATGCCATCATCCCAGTCTCTGTAGAAGCAAAAAGTTGCATTACTGAACTCTCATAATGCTCATGAAACTCTTTTGCATCATCTGGTGAAAGTGGAGCTGTTGAGGTCAAAAAGTACGAATTTTTAAACTTAACATCTTTTTTTACACGATTGAGTGCTTTTATAAAAAGAGGTGTCGTTACAACCAACGTTCCCTCTTTCTCAGCCTCTATGGCTAACTCTTCAGGTACAAAGTTCTCTTTTACCCAAACATCTATATCCATCTCTTTGGCAACAACTCCACCAATGTCTACTCCATAAATATGAACAAAAGGAACAGTCGTTACTATACGATTAAATTTCATATCTTTTGGAAGGGTATCTATAAGCGCCCAAGCCTGTTTTTTTGAGTTCTGCTTTGTTTTATAAACTCCTGTTGGAGTCCCTGTAGTTCCTGAAGTAAAATACAAAAACTGCATCTCATCTTGCTTTAAAAACTCTTCACCAAAAGACTCCACATGAGCCCTCAATGCTGGTTGAGCTTTATCATATATGACATCAAAAATCTCATTTTCATAGCAATAAAGTGCATGAGAAAGTTGTTCTACTTTTGTTGTAGGATTTTCTACTTTTGCTACCTCTTCATAGCATTTTTTATCCATATCATAAATTTTCATACAAACCCTTTGTTATTATCGCGCTATTTTACCATAAAGAAGAAAAAATATCGAACCTATGCCAATACTAATCACTAATCCTATAGAATTCATCGCTACAGTTTTACTAAAAATTAAAACTCCAAAACCAAAAAATGTACTTAAAAGTGCAAATTTTATCGCCATCTTTGTTTCACTTAAAGTGTCACTTCTGTACATGTAAATACCATAGTCAATACTAAGAGCGATGAGTATAACTAACGCAAAAATATGCATTATGTTTATACTTCCTAAAAGTGTTATGATAAAAAGAGTGACGCTCATGGGGAACATCACGTACATCAAAGGATAAAGAATCTGCTGACCTGCAAGAAAAAACAAAACTCCCACTATGAAAAGTGTTGAAATTATCATAAACTTTACAAGTTTATTTTTCATCTGTTTTGTATCGCTTGAGAGAGTTTTTTTTAAATCTAGCACTTTAAATAGTTGGCTCTCTTTTAATTTTTCTTTATCTATGAGAGCCATAGTAAAGTAACTGTTGTCATCTTTTATAATTTTAAATTTCAACTCATTTGGTGTTTTCATATTACACTTTAAATCATCTATTCCACTGTATGCTGTACTGAAAGTACCCTCTTTAAAACCAACTTTTTTTGCGCTCAAAAAAATATTTCTTTTTAATTTTTGAAAATCATACTCTTTAAATTCTCTTAGTTTTTCTTGACACTTTTTCTCACTAAAAACAAACTTACCTATGCCTAACATGTCAGGATAAGTCTCAAAAGTCTTCTCATATTTTTGCAAAAGAGACTCTTTTGAAGTTGCCTCTATAATTACACCTCTGTAGTTGTTTTTTTCTAAACTATCGCTAAACTTTTTTGAAATTTTCAAAAGTTTTTCGTTGTTATAATCCAAATTTTTTAAGTCATTGTCAAACTGTAAATTTACATAGCTATACCCAAAAAGAAGAACCGAAATAAGGACAATATAAAAAGGTCTGAAAGAGCTGTTTTTTAGGTTATTAATTTTGATTTTTTCAAATGTAATACCAAGATGAGAAAATAAAAATGTAAAAATCACATACGCAACACAAAGTGAAACTAAACTAAAAAGTGCAAGCTGTGAAAAAAGTTCTATTTTTATAAAATTAAAAATTGTAAAAACACCCACAGTCGTCAAAAATCCAAAAAATACCTTTCTCTCAAACCCAAACTTTTTATGAAAATAGTAGTGAAACATGTAATCAATACTAATTGTAGTAATACTAACCCCAAAAACAATAGCTAGTATGCTAACACTCTCAAACACAACAAAAGTAACCAAAATGGCGCTCAATATAGAGCTTCCAATAGCAAAAATTGTATTTAAAAATAGTCTATAATTTTTCAATACAAAAAAGTAAAGTACGACAAGAAGCAGAGTTGCTATCATCATTACTTTTTGTGCATCATCTCTGATAAATGCAGAATTTTCTACCAAAAAGAAAAAAGGAGCATAAGCTATGGTATTGCTATGAGACTCTAAAACTCTATTGATTTTGTCATAAACCACTCTTGCACTCGAGGCATCTGAAGTGTTGACTGAAGTTTTTACTTTTATCATGTAGCCGTAATTTTTTAGTTTTAAGTTTGTCTGTTTTTTGGCTTGCTTTAGAGTAAAAAGCTCAAGCGGATCATAAACATTGATAGGCTCGTACATGACTTGTTTATAAATACTCTCATGTATACCTTGTACTTTTTTTTGAATATCTATATCTTTTGAGCTATTGAAATCTGAAAGAAGATAGTAGTTTTTTGTTAAATAACTTTTTATTTTAGGTGAGATTTTAGAGTCAATCTCTACTTTTGAAATCTCAGGGATTTTTCTTAACTCTTTTGCGATGTTTTTAAGCTCTTTTTGCGAGTTTGCATCAAACCCTTTTTTTGCTATGTATATTTCATCAGAAAGACCAAACTTTTTTGCGGTATCAAAGAGTTTTAGGCTCTCCTGTGAAAAAAATATCTCTATAAAGTTGGTGGAAAATTTGATTTGTGAAGAGAAACTAAGATAAATAATACTTAGAAAAACAAAAATGGCAAGATTTATATATCTCATTTTTTGACTATTTGGAGTCTGTCTTCATTTGGCATAAACATCTTAAAACTCACCACATTAGTCTTTTTTATTTTAACTTCAGCTTTGTTAATCGAATCTCTTATGTCACCTTTAAACGTTAGATAGTAGGTATTACCTTCTTTTTCCACATCAAAATCTTTATTACTCTTTAACTCTTCAAAATTTCCAAGCCTCGTCATAACGCCTATGAAAAGATCTGTATAAAAGAGTGCTTTCCCTTTTAGTGTGTATATATCTCCTGATGAGCCTTTTATGGTTATGTTGGTATCTGTTCTTGTTATTTGTTTAAATCTAGGGTTAGAGTAAGTTATGATAGTCTTATCTTGCATCATTTCTATCTTTCCACTTTGTCTAAATTCAACCCCAACTGCATTCACAAACTTAACTTCATCAAACTCATAAGAGTTTGCAAAAAGTGCTACATGTAGAAGCAAAATTAATATAGTTCGCATAGTCTTGTTTTCTCCTCTTGCATGATTTGGTGTGCATGTCTTCTCATTTCTATCTCATTTTCAAAATCTTTTGGGTAGAGTGGTTTTAGCATTTTCATATATACATTTTGTCTTTTTGAAGTCCTAAAACACCAAGCTTTTCGTGGTAAGTATTGTTGAACTCCTTCTATGACAATAGGAACTATAGGTCTGTTTTTTTTCACTGAGAGTTTAAAAGCACCTCTTTTAAAAGGTAAAAGTTTATCGCCTGTATGCCTTGTTCCTTCTGCAAAATAGATAACATTTTTGCCACTCTCAAGATGTGCTTCCATCTCTTTATATATGTCGCTCAACTCTTCTATGGGACGATCTTTTATGTATCTAACTCCAACTGCATGAGTGATTTTCTCTACTATAGGATACTTTCCAAGATTTACATTTGCAAATATAAGATAATGCTGCACATATGTGGCAAACGCAGGAAAATCTAAAATTGATTGGTGAGTTGAGATATAAATAGCCCCTTTTGGCATATCTTTTAAAATATCTACTTTTAGTTTCATGCATGGAACAAGAATATAAAAAAGCCTATATGAGAGTGCTGCACCTCTTTGAAAAAAATGCTGAGAGTCCTTGATGAAAGGTTTTAGTAAAAAGTAGAGTAAAAAACCAGGTATCATAAAGCCAATGAGCAATCCAAAAAATACAAAATGACCGATACTACCTAAGAGACACTTTAACACCAAACACCTTTCCATAAACTATCTGAGCTATCAAAGCTCCAAAGAAATAGACATACCACCCAACAGATGAGTAAAAAGCCCAAACAAAATCACTAC
>CAZHBU010000046.1:0-16514 GCA_964530865.1 uncultured Sulfurospirillum sp. | reverse complement strand
TTAGATTATATTTTGTATTTATATTAGCATTTTTTTGCTGTGTTTTTGATGAGAGGGTTGAAAGGATGTTTTTAAGAGGAGTTTGAGAGCGGTATCTCAAACTCTTTTGTATGTTATTGTTCTAAACCTGTTTCAGAATCAGGGACTTTTTTCAAAGTTCCATATGCACTTACAATAGGGTACCCAGCGTCTAACCAAGCATAAACACCACCAGTTAAGTTATAAACATTTTTATAGCCATTGTCAATTAAAACTTTTGCAGCTAGTGCACCTCGAGCACCTTTTGCGCAGTAAATTACAATAGTTTTATCAATTGGAAGTTGATTTTTTAAGATGCCAGAGAACTCTAAGTAGCCTCTAGTGATCTTTAATGCATTATCTGCATCAATAGTACCCATAGCTACTTCACTCTCTTTACGTACATCTACTAAGATAAACTTTTTTCCTGATTTATTCCATTTCATTAAATCTTGTGGCGTAAGTGCCGGAACAGAAGCTTTAACAGCTTTTAGATGAGCCATAAACCCTTTTTTAGCTGGATGATCAGCCGCATTTAGTGATAGTGATAGTGCAATTGCAGTTATTGCAATTAGTTTAAGAATTTTCATTCTTTTCTCCTTTTAAATTTTGGGTAATTTTAACGGAGCTATGTAACTTTAACGTAACAATCTACAAACTATTCTTTGATTTCTTTTATAAATCCAAATAAAACAGCAGGATTACTAAAAGAGTCGTATTGAAAAATTTCTCCATTAGATTTTATTTTTTTTATTTTTCCATCTTTTGTACGTATTCTAAATTCTGCTGAACATGTAATTATGGTTTTATTAAAATAGTCCTCTAGCTCTTGTAAAACCATCGAGATATCATCTGGATGTATAAAGTCTTTTTGAAAATCTTTTGCAGAGATTTTTATTTCCTCATTATCTAAACCCAATATTTGTGCATATACCGAATTTCCAGTTATGATATTTGTCCTTAAGTCCCAATTCCAAGCACCAATATCTGCTTTTTTTAAGCTAGTATTCAACCAAATAACATTTTTTTTAAGTTGCTCTTCTATCAGTTTTCTTCTAAGAATCTCTTTTTTTAACTTATACATCCAAAAAATGAAAGAGAAAGTTACGATAGTGATTGCAATTATTATGTTTATAGTAAGTGTATAATCTTTTGTTTCATTCATGCTTTGTGTTGAAGCTAAAATGGTTGAATGCAATATAGTGCATAATATAAAATATGTAATTAACCTCATGATGTAGCCTTTTTTGCTATTTTATTAGGAATTTTATATAAAAAAGTGGTATGACCATCTTTTGAATCTACTTTAAACTCTATATTGTAAATCTTGCATATATTTGATACTATGCTAAGACCCAATCCAAACCCACCTTTAATCTCATCATCTCTATAGTATCTGTTAAATACAAGATGAGGGCTTTTAATAATATCGCCTTGATTAGAAAACTGCATATATATTGTATCTTCTTTTATATACAATAAAATTTCCATTTGGGTGTTTTCAGTCGAGTATTTAATAGCATTCGATAGGTTGTTGTCTATGAGTCTTTGTAACTCAATTCTACTTATAAATATGTATATGTCAGACTCTATATTACACTTCATGGTCATCTCTTTTACTTCTGAGAGGACATTAAAAAAATCTATTCTATTGTTCAAAAATTGAGATAAGTTTATATCTTCTTTTTTATACACTATTTTTGTATGTTTGATACTATATTCAAGGCTCTCATAAACTGATGTCAATGTCCTAAGGCCTCCTTGAGCCCTTTTTAATGGCTTAGAGTCTTCTAATCGGTTTTCAAGAAAATCAAGATTTATTTGAATAACACCTAAGGGCGTACGTATTTCATGAATAGCATCTTTGAAAAATATGTCCAGTTTTTTTGATATATTTGAGTATATGTTTTTAATATAAAAATGTAAAATAAGAGAGCATATAATCAAAAAAACCAAACTAGTTATTATGATAATAGAACTTTTTGTCTTTACAGAAGAGTAGTCTATTTTCTTTTTTAAAAACACTTTTACACTACCAACATCTATAAAAAATCGTGAATCATTATAAAATACAAAATCATTTTCGACATAAGTAGATTTTGATTTATGGTAAATAGAACTAATGTCATAGGTTGAGTAAATCAGTGTATTGTTTTTATCTAAAATAGCTACTTGATACATAAGTTTTTTAAACTCATGTATATCTTGTTCCATATTGTTTGTTATTTGATTGGCATAATAGGTGATTAGGTATTCTTCGTGAAGCTTTAGATTGTTTATGCTTTCTTTCATATAGAAGTGAGAAATAACAGAAAATATAAGTACAATACAGAGTGAAAAAAGAAAAGAAAACCAGCCTATAGAAATATCAAGTTTTTTCAATCTTGTATTCTAATCCACGTGCGTTGATTATTAATGTTTTACTGCTTTTATCTCTAATTCTTTTGATGTGCATTCTTAGGTCTGCATCTGAGATAAAATCATTGTACCAGATCCTATTTATCATGTCTGTTGTAGTAGAGAATGCCCCTGATTTTTTAATTAGATATATGATTATCTTTCGTTCTATATGTGTCAAAGGTACAACCTCGCCATTTTGTAAAAGCTCATACTTTTCGAGGTCGAAGATAAAATTTTCTGGAAGTTTTATTTTGTTTTTATTTGTGTTAAAATGGAACTTGTTGATTGTTTGATTTATTCTGTATTTTAACTCTTTTAAAATAAATGGTTTTCTTATGTAGTCATTGCAGCCAATTTCATAACCAGTACTTAAATCTTCTATGTCTGTTAATGCGGTTACTAGAATTATGGGTACGTCTATCTCATTTTCTCTTACCATTTTTATAATCTCATAGCCAGATAGCCCTGGCACACGAACATCTAATAACAGTAAGCTGTAATATTCATTCATGATTGAATCAAAAGCTTTTTGTCCATTTTCAAAATCTTTTACTTCAAAACCTAGAGACAAAAGATACTCTTTGATACTTGTACGATAACTATAGTCATCTTCTAATAATAGTATTTTCATTAAATTAATTATAGCATTAAAAGATAAAAATACCATTCAGATTAGAGAATAGTTTACATGTAGATATGTTATCTACATGTAAAGCTTAGGTTTATAACTTTGCAAACTTCAATCTCAAAGAGTTTAGCACAACTGTAACAGAGCTAAAGCTCATTGCAATTCCTGCATACATTGGACTAAGCATAACCCCAATGATAGGGTAAAGAAGACCAGCTGCGAGTGGAATTCCAAGAGCATTGTAGAAAAATGCCCAAAACAGGTTTTGTTTTATGGTTGTCATGGTTTTGCTTGAGAGGTTTATGCTTTTTAGGACTGCGCTTAGTTGGTTGTTGATGAGTATGATGTCACCTGCATCTTTTGTTATGTCAGAACCACTGTTTAGTGCAACACCTATGTCGGCTTGCTTGATTGATACGCTATCATTTATGCCATCGCCTACAAACATGACTTTTGATTTCTCTTGAAGCTCTTTGATGACTTTGTACTTTTCATCAGGCATAACACCTGCGTAAACTAAATCAATACCTACTTTATCGGCTATCTTTTTTGCTGTTATTTCATTGTCGCCTGTTAGTAAGATAGAGACTATGTTTTTCTCTTTTAACCCAGCTATAAGCTCACTAGCTCCCTCTTTGAGACTATCTTCGAGTGAAATCACACCTATGCACTCATTGTCTATGCTCGCTAGTACTGCTCCATTTCCTTCGCTTAGTATTTTCTCAAAACTCTCTTGGATTTGTTGGCTTATGGCGACACTGTTTTTTTCAAGTAGAGTCAAGTTTCCCACTAAAATCTTTTGACCTTTACATGAAGCACTTATGCCAAGTCCTGCTCGGATTTTTAAATCTTCTATTTCTCTGCCTAAGGCTATGTTTTTCTTTTTTGCATACTTGACAATTGCTTGGCTTATAGGGTGTTCGCTTTGTACTTCTGCTGAGGCTATTAGACTTATATGTTTTTCATCTATGAGCATATCTTTTACAGAGATTTCACCTTTTGTCAATGTCCCTGTTTTATCAAAAACTGCGTATTTTATATCTTTTATGATTTCAAGAATTTCAGGGTTCTTTATGAGTATCCCTTCGTGAGCACCTTTACCAACAGAGCTTACAATAGCAATAGGAGTAGCAAGTCCAAGCGCACAAGGGCAAGAGATGATAAGAACTGAGATGGAAGCTAGAATTGCTCCAAAAGTGTCTCCCACTACAAAGTACCAAACTAAAAAAGTGAGTATAGAAATGGCTATGACAGTTGGCACAAAGATGTTAGCCACCTTGTCTGCAAATCTTGCGATAGGTAGTTTTTTACTTCCTGCTTCGTTTAAAAGAGTTATGATTTTTGAAAGAGTAGTGTCGGAACTTAACTTTTGAACCTTTACATGTAGTGTTCCAGTTTTGTTAATAGTACCAGCTATGACTTCATCGCCTATGGTTTTAAAAACGGGCATTGGCTCGCCTGTTATCATAGAAGTATCTATCTCGGCTTCACCTTTTACTATGAGCGCATCTGTAGAGACTTTTTCACCTTGTTTTATGAGAACCATGTCATTTACATGTAAGTCTTTTGCTAAGACTACTCTTGTTTCCCCATTTTTGGTTATGAGGTTTGCATTTTGAGGTGCTAAGTTCATGAGTGATTTTAAAAAGTCCGTTGCTTTTGCTTTGCTTCTCTCTTCAAGTAAACGACCAAGAAGTATAAAGGTTATGATTACTGCTGCCCCATCAAAGTACATAAATCTTAAGTGTTCTGGAAACATATCAGGAAAAAGAACCACAAAAGCAGAGTAGAAGTAAGCGGCACTTGTACCCAAGGCAACAAGTACGTTCATATCGTAGTTTTTGTGGCTTAGTGCTTTGTATGCTAGAGAGTAAAAGCGAAGTCCCGGGTAGAATTGAACTACAGTTGCTAGAGCAAAAATGATGTAATTGTTATTTATCATAGTGAGTGGAAAAATCATAAATACAAAGATATAGAAACTAAGAGAAGCTGCAACGAAGAAGAGGGCTTTTAGTTTTTTGTAACTCTCTTTTTTTGCTTTTTCAAGTGCTTCTATGTCCTCTTCAACACCATATCCTAGTTTTTTTATTTTAGCTATGAGTTTAGTTTTGTCTAGCTTTTCACTATCTATGACAAACTCACCACTGTTTGCAGTGAAGTTTACTTTGGAGGTATCTAAGCCCTCCATTTTGTTTACTACTTTTTCAATTCCATTTGAGCAGTTTACACAGGTCATACCTGATATGTTTAGGTTTATTGTCTCTTTCATTCTTCTATAACATCAAATCCGATATCTGCCATCTCATTGATAAAATGAGCTTCGCTTTTTTCATCTTTTATCTCTACTGTAACCTCTTTTGGAGTTGTATTTAGGTTTACTTCAATCTCACCAAAATCGTCTTCAAGAGAACCTTTTATGAGGTTTGAACAGTTTATGCAGTTTATATTGTTTGCTTTAAATGTTTTTTTCACTATATAACCTTTTTTTATTTATGATAGCTTATTCTTCTTTATATTTGCTATAATATTTGTATGAAAAAATATATATTAACAATAGCTCTTTTGAGTGGTTTGCTGTTTGCAAATGAGTGTGCAGGTGAATTTAGTCCGCAGAAGTTTCAAGAGCCACCATCTTTTTTTGAAGACTTAGTAGATGAAACACCGTTGTCAAAAACAGAGGATTTAGGATATATAAAAAAAGAAGGCATCTTTTATAAACCCAATAGCTATATAACTTATAAAGACTATATCTATCCAACAACAAACGGTTTTTGGAGCTACAAAGTAGATAAGAGTGGAAAAATCTATGAAGTAAATGTATCACAGATAGAATCTGAAAGAATAGAGTCTACAATTTTAACTGACATGATAAACAGTGATTTTGAAGATGCTTGGAGAAAGTGGGAAGGCGATGGCTATGAGCACTATATGGAGCCTGAGTTTGTTCGTTTTAAGTATGGCAAAAAGTACCTATCTTTGAAAGTCACTTTTTGGGGAGTGGAGGGCGATAGTGCTAGAGTTGAAAAAAGCACTATTAACTATCAAATTACAGACTTTAGTGATGAGGTGAACTCTTATATTCGTTGCGTCTCAGAACATAAATAGATAACACTAGATAGAGCAGAACTTGTAACCAAAGAAGACCATACTGCACTAAAACTCCATCAAAATTTGCTCCCATTTGGTTTAGTTTTAAAAATCCTTGCATCGCTGGAGTACAAGGAAATAGAAGTGAAAAGTAGGTGATGAACTCAGGAATTGCCTCTTTTGGCCAGATGAAGCCTGCGCTAAAAACTAGAGGTAAAGAGCTAAAAAGAACTATTGGTGTTGCACTCTCTTGATTTTTTAGTAAGCCTCCAAAAAAAATGCCTAAAAACAGAGTGGAGAGTATAAAAGGCAGACCAAGCTTGAGCATATTAAAAGCACTTGCCAAGTGAGGTATGTGGTAAAAATCAAATGAAAAACCGAAGTAAAAGAGCATATGAGTGGAAAAGAGAGAGCCAAAGATGAGAGTTCTTGAGCTAATTTTCATCCAGATTGGAGCGAGGTATTTTTCTTTTCTTTCATTATAAAAACCACCTAAAATCCCAAGTCCTATGAGCATAGTTTGTTGAAGTATGAGTATAAAAACTGCGGGGATTATGTAGTAAGTGTAACTCATATTTGGATTATATAGATTTATAGTTTGCAAGGTGTATGGAGTGTAGGCTTTTTTTGCTGAAATCAAGGGGGTATTTTTGATGAGTAGATTTGCCACTTTTATGCTAGCAGACTCAGTAAGTATGCTTTTCAAAGCTCCGTGAACAACACTGCCAAATATTAAAAAATAGTTAGCATCAGCACCTACTGCTATAGTCGGGCTTACATGTAAGGCTAAATCTCTTTTAAAATGAGCTGGTATGATTATGATACCTTTGATTTTGTTTTCTATAAGAGCTTTTTTTGCATCGCTTGAACTTAGGTCTTTTCTTATTATATTGAGTTCAGGTGAGGCACTAAGTGAAAATATAAGCTTTCTAGAGAGCTCACTATTGTCCAAATCAACAACACTAACTTTTAGAGTTTTTACGACTTCATTGGAGTAGGGTTGAGGGTAGAAAAAAGAGTAAAACAGAACACCACCAATGATGGTTAAAACTATAGGAATGTTAGTAAATATGTTTTTAAATTCAAACTTTAGAACTTCAAAAAAACTCATACTGCTCTCCTGATTTTAAACAAAACTATCAACCAAATAGGAAGAAAGTAGAGAAGATTTAGAAGAAGTGGTATGACATCTACAACACTAACCCCATAACTAGCCTGTGCAATTTGCAGTTTTAGGTAGTGTGAAATGGGCAATAGATTGTGCCACACATGCGCAAACTCAGGCATTGAACTAACAGGAAAAGTAATTCCTAAAAAAGCAAAAGCAGGAGCGGTATATAGTGCTGCTAGACTTAAGGCTCTCGTGTAGTGAAAGTTAATGGTAAAAAACAGAAGTGCCATACCTTCGTAAGCTAATATAGTTAAAAG
Organism: uncultured Sulfurospirillum sp.; assembly: GCA_964530865.1. Classification (GTDB taxonomy): domain Bacteria; phylum Campylobacterota; class Campylobacteria; order Campylobacterales; family Sulfurospirillaceae; genus Sulfurospirillum_A. The sequence continues at coordinate 8,953 of CAZHBU010000046.1, read as the reverse complement.
CATAGCTAAAATTGTAACGCTAAATGAACCTTGAAACTCCCACGGTTCATAGCCGTACATGTAGAGTAGAAAAAGTATGCCCCAAACGAGATAGACTATGGTATATGGAAGAGTTTTTCCTATAACTGCAGCAAAAATATTTTTATTTTTAAAAAAAAGTTTCTCTTTTTTATCTTTGAAAGTTCTACCAAACGAAGATATAAGAGTTACAACAATGAGTATTTGCCAAAGTGTAGGTATGATGGCTGAAACTAAAAATAGAAAATAATTTTGATAAGTATTAAAAAATGGAGTAATTTGAACGTTTATAGGTGAAGTTGCATTTAGGGCACTTTTAGCTTGTCCATCAACTACTAAGTTTGAAGCGAAGTCTATACGTCCAGCACTTTGTGCTATTGTTGTGCTTAGAGCAGAGCTTATCATCTTTGCGATGAGAAGATATTGTGCATTTATAAACGCTGTAACTTGTGGCTGTTTTTTTTGAACTACATCTCTTTGAAAATGAGCAGGTATAATTAGAGTTGCGTATATGTCACTTTTTTGGATGGAGTGACTTGCTTCTTTTATATTGCTTTGTATGCTCTTTACATGTAGAGATGGATTTGCTTCTATTTGGGTTATGATTTGGCGTGAGAGTTTGCTGTTGTCATTGTCTACTACTGAGATAGGAAGATTTCGTGCTACTCCCTCATGAAAGATAGCAATGACAAGTAAAAAACTAACCAACGGAATCCAAGTAAGTAAAGAGAAGAGGTAAAATGAGTTTTTTATCTCTAAAAGTTCAAGTTTAAAAGCTTCTATCATAACTCTAAAAGAACACTCATGCCAACGCGAAGGTTTTCTATAGGTTTCACCGGAAGCATATGAACTTCAAAGCTTTTCATATCAAAGCCTTTTCCAGCTTGTGGTGCTTTCCACGTTGCAAAACTACCCATAACAGAGATAAATGATACCTCATATTCATACATTTCATCTCCTAAAGCTGGGATTTTGACACTAAATTTACTTGTCTTTTTAAAGTTTTTTAGTAAGTCTTCACGTACAGTAAATCTAGCCCATGAATCACTCATGTCTGTAAGAGTAACTATAGGAAACCCAGTAGGTGCTAGCTCTCCCTCGTGTATAAGAACTGAAGTTACTTCACCATTATGAAATGAGTATTGATTTAGCTCTTTTATGTAAGCTTCTACTTCGTCGATTTTTCCAGCATATACCTCTTCTTTGGCAAGGGCAGCTCTTTTGTCTTCACTTCTTGCTCCCTCTTTTGCCATGATGTAGAGCTGTTTAGCTGCATTTGAAGTGTATTTTGAAGCTTGTAGTTTAGTGTATGCTTCATCATGTTTTTGTTGTGAAACAACACCCTCTTCATAGAGTTTTTTTATACGTTTGTAAGTTGTTTTCATTAGTTTTTGTGCAGCATAGGCTTTTTGATATTGGCTATATGATGCCTCTACCTCTTGGACTCTTGCACCACTATCTGCTTTGTTTTTAACTGCTTCTGCTACATCTTTTGACGCACGAGCCTGTTTTAGTTTGGCTTGTACTTCATCAGAACTTATTGAAAAGATAAAATCACCGACTTTTACAACGTCGCCTTTCTTAACAGCTATCTGGCTAATGCGTCCTGCTACTTTTGAAGATATGTTGTAGCTTTGTGCGTCTATTTCACCTTGTAAATTTAGTGGTTTTGGTTGGTATGCTGTGTAAAAAGTAGTTCCAACCCAAAAAATAAGACCTACAACAAGGGCTGAAATAATTATTAGTATTTTGTTCATTTTATCTCCGAAGAATTATGTTCTAGTTCAAAAAAGATGTTACTATCACCACTTAAAACTGCAAGTTGTGAAATCTTTTGAACGTAGTTATATATAGCATTTAGTCGTTTTGTTTTTGCACCTGTTAGAAACATTTGTGCATCTACAACATCGACTGAGGTTGCTAAACCCTCTTTAAAAGCTAACTCTCTTAGTCTGAGGTTTTCATTTGCAAGTGCTAGAGATGAACTTAGGTCTTGGTACTCTTGTCTGTATTGGAGCATCTCTTTATATGTTTTTTCTACCAAAAGTGTAAGGTCGTTTTGTGCTTGTTTTATTGTGTGTGAAAGGCGGTTTTTCATGATTTTTGCAGCGGCAAGTTTTTCGCTTTTACCCTCACGTGAAAGTATGTTAAACTTCACACCAACTCCTGCTATCCAGTTTGGTGTCATATCCATCATAGGCGATTTATCTTTATATAAAAGATAGTTTCCAAAAGCAAAAAATGTTGGATGAAAAGCCGCTTTTTCTATGGTTATGCGAGAGTCAATTTGGTCTTTTTTAGACTTGAGTACATCTAAGCCAGCATAGTTCTCTAACATCTGCTCTTTATACGCTTTTTCATCTTTCATGTTACTATCTACAAAAAGGCGTGAGAGTGGTAACTCTTTTTCACCAATCATATCTGTTAGTGCTAGTTTGGTTATCTCATACTTATGCTTTGCTTTTGTAGTTTCTATTTTTGCAGAGTCTAGTTTAACCTGTGCATTTAGTAGTTCTATGAGAGCTATTTGTCCGGATTCTTTTAGTTTTTTTGCATTTTCGTAGTGATGTGCTAATGCATTTTGTGCTTCTTCTCTTGTGTTTAAAAGTGATTCTGTGATAACAACTCCATAGTAGATTTTGATGAGCTTTAAAAAAGTCTTATCTTTTTCCATATGATGTTTTGCTTCTGCTTCAGCATGTTTTGCTCTGTATGCATCACTTGCAGCGTCAATCTTTCCTCCTGTGTAAAGAGGTAGAAGTACACTTAGATTTGACATAAATACATCTTGGTCTTGAAGTTCCGAGTGAAGGTTTTTTGCGGGAAGTGTCCCAAGCCCTGGTATGGTTATGGGCGGTATTTCTGTGTCCATTGCTAAATCTTTTTCCATCCTTGTATAGCTTGCATTTATGCTTATCTCAGGAAGATATAAAGAGTTTGTTGCTTTTTGTAGCTCTTTTGCATGGTTTACTTCAGCTTGTGAAGCTTTTAGTCCTTCGTTTACATGTAGAACTTTTTGCCAAGCATCTTTTATGGTAATCTGAGCATTCAAGAGTGAAGTAAACAGTAAAAAAAGAAGAGTTTGTCTCATCAAATCATCTTATTTTTAGACATACTTTCAACATAGATAGATTGAGATGGAAATGCAAACTCAGCTCCATTTTGTTCCACAATCTTCATCATTTTAAGATTAACATCTTCTCTTACACTTAAGTACTTAGCCCAAACAGTGGTTGTTGTAAAAAAGTAACAAAACAGACTAAGTGAGCTATCTTCAAACTTGTCAAAGTGAACCATGATGGTTTTTTTGTGCACATCAGGATGGTTTTTTAGCATCTCTCTGAGCTCTTTTAGTATGTTTTCCATTTGAGATGTGTTTGTTGAGTAGGTAAGTCCTAGTCTCATTTTGATTCTTCTCTTACCCATTTGTGACCAGTTTGTGATGGCTGAGTTTGCTATGACTGCATTTGGAACGCTTACAAGTGCTTGAGCAAAAGTTCTTACTCGAGTTGAGCGTATACCTATGCTCTCTATAGTTCCCTCAACATCAGGAGTTAGAATCCAATCACCCTTTTTAAATGGCTTGTCCGAAAAAATCACTAATGAGCCAAATAGATTTGCAGCTGTATCTTTTGCGGCCAAGGCAAATGCCATACCTATAAGACCTAAAGAGGCTACAAATGCACTTACATTTATGCCCCAACCTTCAAATATGGTCATAAGACCAATGATGATTATGATGACTTTAAGAAACTTTATAACAAAGTTTTCTACATCGGCACTTAGTCTTTTTCCAAACTTGGTTGAAAACTTTGCAAATATATATGAAAACTGATTGATAGCACGATATAAAATCCAAAACAGAACAAAAGTGATAAGAGTTTTTTCAATACTCTTTGTAACTTCTTGAAAACTACTAAAGTCCAACCACTCTTCTGCAAGAAAAAATCCTAAAATCAAAATTGAAAATTTCATAGGAGGTTCAAGTATGTCTATAAACTTGTCATCTGTCGTAGTTTTAGTTTTACTTGTTAGTAGTCTTAAGTTTTTCAAAATGATTTTTGTAAGAAACTCTTTTGCAAAATAAGCGATAACAAATATAGCAATAGCTATAAATATATCGATTACTTTTATGTCAAATATTGTGTATGAAAGAACTGTATCCATGTGTAGCCTTATTTTAGAAATAATCATATTTTAACACAATTTTCTATATAATCGTATATATTTTTACAAGGAAATGACTTTGAGTCATATAATTTTAATTTTTTTACTTGTCTCCTCTGTTGTCGCAACAGACATAAGTGCCAAATACAAAGTTACTTTTGGTATATTTGGGAAAATTGGTGTTGCAAAAACTAATCTACATGTAGAGAATAATAAGTACAAGATAACAGTTCATGCAAAAACAACAGGTATGGCAAATTTTCTTAGTGGAGAAAGAGAAGAGTGGTACGAGAGTAGAGGTGTTGTAAAAGGTGATATTTTAGTGCCAGATTATTATAAAAAAACAGTACAAAGATACTCTAGTTACAAGGGTGAAACTATACTAAAAAAAGATATAAAAAAGTACATATTTGACCATGACAAAAAACAGCTACATGTAGAGAAGATAAAGCTAAAAGGCAACATAAAAACTTTAAAAAAACAAAAAGGTGATTATTATGCCCCTAACGACCTGCTTTCTCTGTTTTTTAATTTTAAAAAAATGCTACCAAGCTTAGAAGTGACATCAAATTCTACATTTTACGCAGTGGGAGCTAATAAAACAGATGGTCGCATAGACATAAAGCCTCTACATGTAAAGGATGAATTTGATTGGAAGAAAGGTCATTTGATGAGAGTGATTGTAAATGACAAGATATTTGCAAGCCAAAAAGGTGAACTTTTAATCAACCTAAGAGATGATGGATTGTGCCAAGAGGCTATTTTAAAAGATGTACTGTTTTTTGGAGACATAAGAGGAGAGATGATTGATTAGGTCGGTAAACATAGGAGTGCAGTATATGCTCTTTGCCTCCTTTTGTTTTGCTATTATGGGGGCTATGGCAAAAGAGCTCAGCACCCAAATGGACTCTTTGGAGGTTGTTTTTTTTAGAAATGTGATAGGTGTGATACTCATAGGAGTTACGTTTTTAAAGATGCCAGTAAAGCAGGTTGGTGGAAAGCCATTTTTACTCTTTTTTCGTGGACTCATGGGCTTTATGGCACTTGTAGCATTTTTCTATAACATAGCGCACATTTCACTTGCAGATGCTATGACTTTTTCAAGAACTTCACCAATATTTACAGCGCTTCTTGCCTTTTTGTTTTTGAAAGAGAAGCTAGGCACTAAAGAGATTTTTGCTCTCGTTTTTGGTTTTATAGGTATTGTTTTTATCATGAAACCAAATGGACTACAGTTGGAACTAACCGATATATTGGGACTTTTGAGTGGAGTAGGAGCCGCGTTGGCATACACTAGTGTAAAAGAGTTAAAAAAGTACTACGACACAAGAGTCATAGTCTTATCATTTATGCTAGTTGGAACCATAGGACCACTACTTCTTATGGTCTTCAATGACGCTCTACATGTAGAGTTTCTAAAAGCTACTTTTATAATACCAGATTTAGGAATGTGGGTTTACATCATAGGTCTAGGAGTAAGTGCCACAGTAGCCCAAATTTACATGACAAAAGCCTATGGTGCAACTAAAGCAGGCATAGTTGGAGCAGTAAGCTATGCAAACATACTCTTTTCACTCATAATCGGAGTTATGCTTGGAGATGCCTTACCAGACTTCTGGGGAGCTTTTGGGATAATCTTAGTGGTAGTAGGCGGGATTTTAGTGGCTAGGAAGTAGGCTAGGTGGTTTGTTTTTTACAAATCAATGAACACTTTTAATGTTAGATAATTGTCAAATAAGAGCTAAGTGTGTTATAATGTTCGTTGAATAGATAGATGCGATGTCCCCGCTTTGCGGGAACATCGCATCGGTCGCGCTGAGCACTGAACGTGCCACCCGCCATTTGCTGGTTTCCGCTTCGCTACACCCATCAAATGCCAGGAGTCACACATTAAGTTTAATCCAAGAAAAACCTGACGGTATTTTCTTAAATTAAACTTAATGGTGCTCAGCGCGACCGTTAAATTCACTCAAATTTTAAGGGTGACATTAAGTTCTATAAAGTGTAACATTTTATAAAAATTATATATAAAAGGAGATAATAATTTGAATAGCTATATCATTGATATTGATGGTACTCTTTTAGATGGAAACACCGAAATTAATAGCTCGAAGTTATTTATCGAATATCTCCAAAAAACAGGAATAGATTTTCTACTGGCAACTAACTCGATAAAACCTCATGATAAACAAGTGGAAAGACTTAAAGAAATAGGGATTAAAGTCTCTCAAAAAAAGATATATAATCCCATTGATTCCATTAATAAATATATTAAAAGAAATAAAATATGTAATGTCCATGTTGTTGGATCAAAAGATGAAATTTCTCAGATAAAAGCAATACAAAATACAAAATCACCTGAGCTAATAATACTACTTGATTTTGAAAAAAATAATTTTTCATATAGAGACTTACAAATAATAGTAGATTATGTAAATAACGGTTCTAGTATTATTACAGCATCAAAATCATTATTCTATTTAAATAAAAATAAAAAACAAATTGATACTGGCTCTTTTGTAAATCTGATTCAGTCAATTACAGGAGTATCTATTCCTGTTCTGGGAAAACCATCTAAAGAATATTTTTATAATGCTCAATCTATTTTGAATAGTCCGATTAACAGCACTATAGTTATTGGTGATGACTGGAAAACTGACATAATTGGTGCTAATGAAGTTGGGTTTGGTTCTATTTTAATTAGATCAGGGAAATACATGCTTGGAGATGAAAAAAAAGGAAACCCAGACCATATAATTAATAATTTACTAGATATTGGAATGTCCCCAATAGACTAGACAAGAGAAAAATGTATTGAAAATAATTTGTCAGAATTAGATTTAAGCAAAATATTTCAGCCTAAATTATTTTTTTGTCTTATACCAGACAAGATAATCATCAACAATTTTCAACTTCAAACTTTTACCCAAACCACGATCTGTTTTTAATCAACATTTTCATAGGAGAAAAGACTCCTCCATCTAAAGAATTTCAGAGAAACTTTTTGCTAAAGCAAAATCACTATTCGCTAGTTTTGTAGTGTTTGGAATGTGATTTTTTTTATTTTTTATATGTAAATAGATAGAGCAAATATACTACCCCAAAACCATATGTTGAAATATACAAAAAAGGGTTTGGCCTACTGTACATAATAGTTTAGAAAATTAACAATATTAAAATATATTTTGATATAATAAGATATAAAAAATAATTGGAGTTCATTATGCAAACAATGGCAGTACAAATTCAAGATAACTATGTTGCAAATTTTATGAGTTATGTTAAAAAACATAGTGAAAATATTACTATCGAGAGAGATAAAAACTTGGAATATGACCCATATTTTTATGAGAGAAAAAAAGAATTAGAACAAGTTATTGAAGAGTGTGAAAATGGAACAATGGAAATGTTGTCACAAGAACAATATGATGATGAAATGAAAATATTTTTTAAAGATTTAAAAGCCAATGCAAATCTTTAAAACTAGATTATATAAAACTCAATTATTAACTATTTTAAAACATATATCGGGAGATAAAATTAGTGCAAGTGAAAACTTTCATAATGACTTAAATAAACAAATAGAAAATTTAATAAACTCGCCACTTAAATGCCGACAATCATTTTATTCAAATGATGAAAATGTTAGAGATATGATATTTAAAAAATATACTATACAATTTAAAATCTATCAAAATAAAATAAGTGTAGTAAAGATATTTAATAAAAATAAACCATCACAGTAACAACAGATACAACAAATCACAGGAAGAGAACAAGTGTACAAACGGAAATTTTGAACTTTTAAGTGTCAGATTAAGATATTTTAAAATTAAAATATAAAAGCTATTATACCCACTTGTTCTTCAGCCTAACCGTTATATAGAGGAGATAAGCAAATATGCGAATTTTATTACTAATAATTATGATGATATTTTCAGCATCAGGGACAGGATTTCAAAATGAAAATTTATTTGTAAAAATACCTAAAAATTTTAAATTAGATTTCAAAGACTACAATAAACAAACTAATATCAGTTTATTGGAATTTGTTCCAAAAAATGAAAGTGTGAAAAATTGGTCAAAAATGATTACAATAACCAGCTATACAAAAAACATAAATTTAACAGCTTCTGAATACATTCAAAGAATGAAAGAAATGTGGAAAAAACACTGTAAAAAAAGTTACACAAAAATCTTACCTAATGGTATGCAGAATGGTTACAAGTATGCTTTTATTAAAATGTATTGCTCTAAAACAAAAATAACAAATAAAGAAGAGCTTGTCTTTATGAAAGCAATTAAAGGCAAAACAAGGTTTTATGTTGTCCAAAAAGCTTTTTCATATAAACCAAACAAAAAAACTATTGAAGAAACAATGAAATATTTTCAAAAGGTAACAGTATTTGATACAAAAAAAGGAAATGGACCTAAAATACTTAGATAGTATAATAAGTACTTGAGACTGTGAACTTAGTCCGAATCAACTCTAATTTTGCGACTTAATTAAAAAAATGGGCGCATAATTTTCTACATATTTTTATAATTCACAAATAATAATCAACTAAATTAAACTTCAAACTTTTACTCAATCTACGATGTAAACTAATCATATTTTTCACATGTGAGAATACTCCACCTTCGAGTGCATTTCAGAGAAACTTTTTGCTAAAGCAAAACCGCTATTCGCTAGTTTTGTTGTATTTGAAATAGATAAATATTTGTAGTTTTTATAGGTGAATAGGAAAGGTAAATTTGTTCTCAAACT
>CAZHBU010000045.1:0-17228 GCA_964530865.1 uncultured Sulfurospirillum sp. | reverse complement strand
AGCGGGTTTGTATAAGAAGTGTGCAGGTTGTCATGGTGCTAAAGCTGAGAAAAAAGCTTTGAATAAATCACAGATTATTCAAGGTTGGAGTCAAGAGAAACTTGTAACTGCACTAAAAGGTTATAAAGATGGAACTTATGGTGGAGCAATGAAAGGACTTATGAAAGGTCAGGTTGCTACTTATGACGATGCAAAGATAGAAGCAGTAGCTGCGTATATAACAACATTAAAATAGAGGTTTAGATTTGGGGGCTGACCCCAAATCTAAACTTTTTGGAGAGTTATTACTCTTTTGCTGTCATGTTTCAAGACTTTTAAATTGCACTCTTTTGCCATAATTTCTATGGTTTTTGGAGTGAAAAAAGTTATATGGGTTGGGTCTCTTCGGTACCACCATTTTAGAAAACTATCTTGATTATTGGAGTGAAAAAGTGTCATTAATGACATGACCCCATTTGGATTTAGATGGCTTGAGAGAAGATTGAGAATCTTTTTTGGATTTTCTAGGTGTTCAAAAACTTCTGTTGAAGTTATAAGGTCATATTTTTTATCTTTGTAGATTTCTTTTGGCTGGTAAAACTTGTCAAAGTACTCTACATGTAGACCTCTTCTTTTTAAAAGTTCAGCTAAAACTGGTGTTGGTCCACTTCCAAAATCAAGAGCACTTTTTACATATATATTATTAAGTGTAAAATCTAAAAAATCATCGAACATCTTAACATAGCCATCATTTTCTAAGCTATTGTTATGGTGATTATATTGATTTTTTTCATCATTGAGAGAAACGTAAAATTTTTTATCTAAAAATATTGATTCACAAGAGGCACAGTGGTAAAATCTTTTTTTTAGTTCAATATCTTCAAAACTTACCGTTTGAGTGTTACATATAATACATTTCATAAATTTTCCATAGTTTTAGTAAATGTTTATTTACTAATTAAGTTATATATTGCTATTATATCATTTATGTATAAGTATATAATAGCTTTAGCGATTTTAATAGTTTTTTCTTTACCATTTGTTAATTTTGGCTCTTATTATGATGAAAAAGAGATACGACTTGGCATGAGTGGACCTTTCAGTGGAAATCTTCATACTATTGGAGATGAGTTGATGCTTGGAGTAAATGCATACTTTAAACACATAAATGAGAAAGGTGGTATCTACGGAAGAGTGTTTAGAGTTATTACTAGAGATGATAAGTACGAACCAAAGATAACAGCGGAAAACGCAGAAGAACTTATAAAAAAACAGAGAGTTTTTGCTCTTCTTGGCTTCATAGGAACACCAACTAGCAAAGTAGCATTACCGATAGCAGTAAAATATAGAGTACCTTATATAGGTGCGTTTACTGGAGCAGATTTTCTTAGGCAAATTCCAAGAAATCCACTTGTACTCAATGGAAGAACTAGCTACAGAAAAGAGATTGAATCATTAATAAAATATTTTGTAGATGATGAGAAATATACAGAAATAGCTGTTTTCTATCAAAATGATAGTTATGGTCGATCTGGTTTAATTGGAGTTAAGGCTGCTCTTAAAAAAAGAAGTATAGATTTGGTTGCTGAAGGAAGTTACAAAAGAAACACCCTCTCAGTTGGAAATGCACTTTATGAAATATCTCAAAATAGACCACAAGTCGTGATTATGATAGGGGCTACTAAGCCAACAGCAGAGTTTATAAAACGTGCAAGAAAAGATAAAAATCTAAAAGATGTAAAATTTGGAGCTATCTCTTTTATAGGTTCTAGGATGTTACTAAATGCTTTGAATGAAAAACTTGGAAATATAATTTTTTCTCAAGTTGTACCATCGCCTTGGGGTGCTTTATCTCAAGAGGTAGGTCTTTATAGAAAACTTATGGATAAATATAATCCTGATAAAGAGTATAGTTATATATCTTTAGAAGGCTTTTTTATAGCTAAGATGACAATAGAACTATTTAGAAGAGTAGGAGAAGATTTTACACGAGAGGACTTTATAGATGAGATGAGACATCTCTATAGAGAGATAGAGAGCAATCAAGATGTGGAAGAGAGTAGGAGAGTATGTAAATGTCTGAATAATGTTTATTTAACTTACTACAATGATGGTATTTTTTGGGATATAAATGAAAAAAATTAATAAGCCATTTAAGGATTTCATGGGTAGCATAGATAATATGACGATAACTAAAAAAACTAGTTTGTTATTTCTTATTATGGTTGTTGGCATGCTTTTTATTGGAAGTTTTGCTCATATGAGTCTAAATCGTATCAAGGGAGATTTTGATATTCTTTACGACAAACGGATGGTTCCAGTTATTCGTCTTGAAAAGATAAAAGATATTTATACTGTTAACATACTTGATACCTTGCGAGATATAGAGAGTAGCCACATAAGTGTTAAGGATGGTGAAAGTATCATTTTGCTTGCTCAAGAGCTTATTCGTCGTGACTGGAGTGAGTACAAAACAAGTCTTTCCATTAATGAGATGGATTGGATGTTTGATTTAGCACAATCTGTGAATCTTGTAAATTTAGAAAATAGTAAAGAAACCAAATCATTGGAAGATGACATGATTCATTCTATTGAGACTAAAGTAAGAAAAATTGACTCCATCTTGGTTGAGATATTTAATCTATTTGGTAGAAATCATACAGCAGATGCATTTGAGCGTCTTCAAAATGACCTTTACCCAAGTGTAAACTCTATTAATATTCATCTTACTCAACTCATAAGTCTAAACCTAGAAGCGGCAAGTAGTGGAAAGCAAAGAACGGAGGCAGTATATGAAAACACTTTTGAGTGGATTGTTGCCGCAACTGTTGGAACTATAGCTATCGCTGCACTTCTTGCAACAGTTATTTTACAAAACATTAGACTTCTTCATGGACAACTTGCAAGAATGGTAGATGCAAAAACAAAAGAATTACAAGATTTGAATAGTGCCTTGGAAGAGAAAATAGCTCTTGAGGTTGAGCAGAGCCGTCAAAAAGACCAAATCATGTTTAGGCAATCAAGGCTTGCTGCTATGGGGGAAATGGTAGGAAATATAGCTCATCAGTGGCGTCAACCACTCAATGCGATAGTTCTTATTATTCAGAGTTTTCAGATGAAACAGATCTTAGGTAAACTTGATGATAAGTTTATAGATGCTCAAGTTGATGAGGGAATCAAGCTTGCGGCTTCTATGTCAAGAACAATAGATGATTTTAGAAACTTTTTTAAACCCAATAAAATAGAAGAAGTTTTTAGTGCCAAAAGGGTTATACGGGAGTCTATAGACTTGGTTGAGAACTACTATGAGAAAATAGATATAAAGATGAACCTTATATGTGAAGAGGACTTTGAAACTCTCGGTTATCCAAATGAGTTTTCTCAAGTTTTGATGAACTTATTCTCAAATTCTAAAGATGCCCTACAAGATATAGATAACCAAAAGAAGTATATTGAAGTAGTTATAAAAGTTGATAAAAAAAGTGCCAATGGAAAGATATTTGTTATAGATAATGGTGGTGGTGTTCCTGCTGAAGTGATGGATAGGATGTTTGATCCATATTTTACAACTAAACACCAAAGTAGCGGAACAGGAATTGGTCTTTATATGTCCAAAGAGATTATAGAGAAGCAGATGCATGGTTCAATTGAGGTAGAAAATATTTCTCATAGATTTTTTGAAGACATAGAAGTTTATGAGAAGTGTGCTTGTATCAATATATTGATGCCGATAAATAATAAGGGGTAGAAAATGGATTTAAATTGTTTAAAAGATTGCGTTATACTCTACGTAGAAGATGAACAGAGTGTACAAAATCAGACAAAGATGATACTTGATGATTTTGTAAAAGAGGTTAAAATTGCGAGTGATGGAGTTGAAGGGCTTAAGATTGCTCTTGAAGAAGATATTGATATTATTGTAACTGATATCATGATGCCTCATAAAAATGGGATAGATATGCTTAAAGAGTTAAAAGAGCATAAAAAAGAGATACCTGCTATTATAACAACAGCTTTTACTGAGACAGAGTATTTAATGGAAGCAATTAAGCTCAAAGTTGATGGCTTTATAACAAAACCAATAAATATAAAAGATTTGATAAATACAATCTATACAGTAATGTTACCAAAAGTGCAAAAAGAAGAGCTAAAAGGTTGTTCTTATATGGTAGATGCCTTGTCTATCTTAGTAGGTGGTAAAAAAATTGAGATTTTAAAGTATATAATCAATAACCTTGACAAAGAACATGTTTTTTACGGTTCATATCAAGATATAATGGATAATATAGGAGTTAGTAAGCCAACTGTTGTTAATATGTTTAAGCAACTAATTCAAGCAGGTGTTTTAGAGAAGATAAAAAATAAAGTTTATCGTTTTAAAAACAGTAGATTTATAAAAGAAGAGGTTCAATAGATGAATAAAATAGTTTTTTTAGTACTTGTGGGTTTTTCTACACTACTTTTTAGTGCAGATACAAATGTGGTTTTTGAGACAACAAAAGGAAAAATAGAGTTTAAATTGTTTCCTGAATTTGCTCCAAAAACTGTAGAAAACTTTGTTGGTTTGGTAAACAAAGGTTACTATAATGGGATTGTCTTTCATAGAGTTATTAAAAACTTTATGATTCAAGGTGGAGATCCAACAGGAACAGGTCGTGGCGGAGAGTCTTTTTGGGGAGGAAAATTTAAAGATGAATTTGCTCCAGGAGTTGTATTTGATAGAAGTGGCATACTAGCTATGGCAAATGCAGGACCAAATACAAATGGAAGTCAATTTTTCATAACAACAAAGCCTACACCTTGGTTAAATGGGAAACATACCATATTTGGTGAAGTAGTTGATGGATTTGATGTTATAAGTGCAATAGAAAATACAGATGTCAATGGAAGAGATAGACCCATATATGAAATAAGAATTAAGAAAGCTTACGTTAAGTAGGTGGTTATTTTATAATCATAAATATTATGGCTTTATCATAGAAAAATAGATACAATATAAAAATTTGAAATTTTGGAGGAATCAATGAAGAAGATTGAAGCAATCATTAAGCCATTTAAGCTTGAAGATGTAAAGGATGCCTTGACCGCAATGGAAATAACTGGTATGACAGTTAGTGAAGTAAAAGGTTATGGTCGTCAACAAGGTCATTCAGAGCTATATAGAGGTGCAGAGTATGTAGTTGATTTCTTACCAAAGATTAAGATTGATATTATCGTTAAAGAAAATGATGTTGATGCCGCTGTTAAAGCGATAGTAGATTCAGCAAAAACAGGAAAAATTGGTGATGGAAAGATTTTTGTATCATCAGTAGATAGAATTATCAGAATTAGAACTTCAGAAGAAGATGAAGAAGCAATCTAATAGAATATAAGAGATGATTAAAAAATAATCATCTCATCTTCTCATAATTATTGTACAATTTTACATTATGTTACATGTAAAGGGTCAATAATGCAAATAACAGAAATCCCATATGTCATAGATACATTCTTTTTAATCTTTTCGGCAGTTCTTATTATCTTTATGGCACCAGGTTTTGCTATGCTTGAGGCTGGTTTAGTAAGAACAAAGAATGTAACTTCAGTTTTAACAGGCAACGTTTTGCTTTATGCAGTTTGTTCATTTGTTTTTCTTATCTTTGGTTTCAACTTTATGTTTGGAGGAGATGGGTTCTTCTTGAGTGGCTTAGAGTACACGAACTACAGTATATACGCATTTTTCTTTTTTCAAATGGCATTTGTGAGTAAAACAGTATCTATTATGAGTGGTGGTGTTAGTGAGAGAATAAAACTTTTGCCATTTATGAGTTTTGCAGTTTTAATGAGTGGCTTTATCTATCCAATGGTGGGACGCTGGATTTGGGGCGGAGGTTTTTTAAGTGATGTTCATGATTTAGCAGGTTCTACTGTTATCCACTCTGTTGGTGGTTGGGCATTGTTGGCTGGCATTTTAGTTCTTGGTGCAAGAAAAGGTAAGTATACAAAAGATGGACGTATTCGTCCAATCCCTGCATCAAATATCCCTTTAGTAACTCTAGGTGGACTTCTTCTTTGGATAGGTTGGTTTGGTTTTAACGGAGGAAGTGCGTTTCAAATCTCTTCAAAAGCCAATGCTGATTTAGTAGGACTTATCATTCTTAACACAAATACAGCTGGACTTTCTGGGGCAATCATAGCAACAATAATTGTCTATATGCAGTACAAAAAACTAGATATCACAATGATACTAAACGGTGCACTTGGTGGACTTGTAGCCATCACAGCTGGTGCAGATGTTGTAGGACTTTGGGAGCCTATAGTAATTGGCGCTATTGGTGGAATTTTAGTTGTTTTTGCAGTACCACTGTTTGATAAGTTTAGAATAGATGATCCTGTTGGTGCATTGTCGGTACACTTAGTAAATGGTATTTGGGGAACTATTGCAGTTGCTCTTTTTGCAGATTTTTCACTTTTAACTCAGCTTAAAGGTATAGCAGTAGTTGGTGTTTTTACTTTCCCTGTTGCATATCTTATTTTTATAGTTATAAAAAAGGTTATAGGACTTAGAAGTGATGAAGAGCATGAGTACGTTGGATTAGATTTAGAAGAGTGTGGGCTAGAGGCATATCCTGAGTTTGTTAAAACAAAAATATAAAAGATAGTCTACATGTAGACTATCTTAATAGTGTTTAATTAGTGTTTCTGTAACACGTTCAAGTATTTTAAAGACCCTTGTTGAATCTTCATCATTGTTGTTGTAAAGTGGATTTATTTCAGCCATTTCCCAACAACAAACTTTTTCATTTTTAATAAGCTCTAGGTTTAGTTGCATTGCTTGTTCATAAGATAACCCATTTGTTACAGGAGTTCCAGTTCCTGGAACATATAGAGGGTCAATGCTATCTACATCAAAAGAGATGTAGATATGCTTACAGTATGAGAGCTTTTTAAATATCTCTTCAACTACTGTTTGTATGCCTTTGTAAGTCATCTCTTCAACTGTATAAACAGGAATCTTATGTTTTTTTATAAGAGCCTCTTCTTCTTTCTCAAAATCTCTCAATGCACAAAAAACTATGTTTTCAGGTTTTATTGAAGGCTCATTAGAAACTAGATATTTTAGTTTGTTCCAGTACTCTATCTCTTTTTTATTTGGCTTATTTATAGCACACTCTTTGTTGTCCATAGCACACGCTATTGCTAAAGGCATACCGTGCATGTTTCCAGAACCACTTGTATAAGGTGTATGTATGTCTGCATGAGCATCTATGTATATTACTCCTATTTCATCATTAGGATGAGCCATCTTTAGTCCATGCATAGTTCCTGCACAGCTTGAGTGGTCACCTGCTAGTATAATAGGAAAAAGATTTTCATCTCTCATTATTTTCACTTTTTCTGCAAGTTGCGATATGACAGGATGAACTTTGTCAATATGCTTCGCATTTTCAAATGAGCAATTATCTTCTGCAGATTTATCTTGCCCTATCTCTTCGACTACAAACTTTTCATAGTAATCAGAGTTAATCTCAGCCGATGATTTCCTAAGAGCTTCAAGCCCAAGAGCAGCACCTTTTCTATGTCCTGCTATGTCCGCATAAACTTCTATAAGTTTTATATGTTTATAAATTTCTGGCATGACTATAACAGTGAAAATAGATTTTTAACATCGTTAAGCTGAGGGATAAGATTCATTTCCTTACCAACATTGTTCTTTTTAGCCAAATCATAGATAAGTCTTAGCACTGAGTAATCTTCCAAAGCAAAACCAATAGAATCAAAAAGAATCGTTCCATGAGTAGCTACATTTAGCTTTTTTTCGCCTCTTATGACTTCATAAATCTCTGTACATGTAAAGTCATCTGACATCTGCTGTATATCGCCTTCTATTCTGGCTTGTTCTAAAAACTCTACCACTACAGTTGAACTTTCTACTATCTCTTTTGCAATCTCAGTTTTACCTGGACAATCTCCACCTATGCCATTGATAAATACATCTTTTTTCAGCATATCTTTTGTTAAAACTGTTTGGTATCTTTTGTCTGCCGTACAAGTTGTAATTATATCGGTCCCATCGACTGCGTCAGCTGAGTCTATACATGGAGTGATTTTTATATCGTATTGAGCCATATTTTTAGCAAATTTTTCCATCGCTTTTGGGTCAGTGTCATAGTAGCGAACCTCTTTTAAATCAAAGATATATGAAAATGCAAGGTATTGAAATTCACTCTGTGCACCAGTTCCAATAAGTGCTAAAACAGAAGAGTCTTTTTTTGCTAAGTATTTTGCAGCTAAGGCTGAGTTTGCCGCTGTTCTGAAAGCTGTGAGAAGTGTCATCTCTGTAAACATAAGAGGTTCACCAGTTTCAGTTACACTAAGCTGACCTGTTGCCATAACTGTCATTTTGTTTTGGTCTGGGTTTTTTGGGTGACCGTTAACGTACTTAAAAGAGTAAAGTTTATCATTGCTTACTGGCATAAGCTCTATAACTCCACCATCAACATGGGTTGCTACTCTTGGAGTTTTGTCAAAATTTTCCCAGTTTGAGTAGTCTTCTTCCATAGTTTTTATAAGCTCTAAATAAAACTCTTTGTAACCTATCTTTAATATAAGTGTTTTTATATCTTCTATCTCTAATACTAACATTTATTTTCCTTATAATATGAAGAGAGAAGAGAGGTTTTATATGTAAGTTAATTTAACAATCTCTAAAGCTCTTAATATTTAATTTATTAAAAGTTAAAAGAGAAAAATCGAATTTTTCCATTACGGCGTAAGCGTTTATCTATTACTTTTTGTGAACCCATATTTTTCCATATTTTTACTTAATATTTTGTTATAATACAACATTACATATAAGGAAAATTTTATAATGACTATAACGCTGAAATCTCCATTAGATATGCACCTTCATTTAAGAGATGAAGATATGCTGAAAATTGTAGCACCATTGAGTGCTGAGACATTTAGTGCAGGCATTATAATGCCAAACTTAGTTCCACCAGTGACAACAATAGAAGCTGTAAAAGCTTATAAACAAAGAATAAAAGACGCTATTGGGGATGAAGAATTTGAGCCTTTGATGACTCTATTTTTCAAAAATGATTATAGTTACGAGTTTTTAAAAGATGCAAAAGAGCATATAAGTGCTATCAAACTTTATCCTTCAGGAGTTACAACTAACTCAGAAGGTGGAGTGAGCAGTATGGATATAGAGGGGTTAAGAAGTACTTTTGAGATTATGAGTGAGCTTGAAATTCCTCTTTGTGTTCATGGTGAGACTAATGGTTTTGTTATGGACAGAGAGGCAGAATTTGGTTCTGTTTATGAGCAGTTTGCAATCAACTTTCCAAAACTTAAAATCATTATGGAGCATATCACTACAAAAAATAGCGTTGATTTACTTGATAAACATGAAAACCTATATGCTACTATAACAGTTCAGCACCTCTATATCACTTTAGATGATGTTGCTGGAGGAATGCTTAAACCACATCTGTTTTGTAAGCCAATAGCTAAACGTTACGAAGATAGAGAAGCTCTTTTAAGAGTTGCTTTGAGTGGTCATCCTAAAGTGATGTTTGGTAGTGATTCAGCTCCTCATCCAACACATAAAAAAGAGTGCTGTGGATGTGCAGCAGGTGTTTTTACAGCTCCAATAGCAATTACAGCTCTTGCATCACTATTTGATACAAATGGTGCATTGGAGAATCTTCAAGCATTTGTAAGTGATAATGCCCAAAAAGTTTATAATTATAAGCCACAAATAAAAGAAATAGAGTTAGTTAAAGAGCCTTTTAGAGTACAAAAGAGTTATGCGAATGTAGTTCCTATGTTTGCGGGAGAAATGTTGTCATGGAGTGTTAAGGAGTAGACATGGAAGAGAGTGAGCATATAAAAAGCTTTTTAGTTGATTCATCACAATTTATAGATGAGTTTAAGCCTACTTTTGTAAAATATTTTGTTGATTTATGTATCTCTTATGATAAGTTCTATGCTGAACATACATTAGAAGAGGTAGCATCTACTGTTTACGAAGACATTTTTGTAGTCGATATTTTTATAACAACATTTGAAAATGATATTTTTAAAGAGATGCTTAAAGATGGAGTAATGATAGGTTTTTTGATAAATAGAAGTATGTTCTTTCTTTTAGAAAACTATATAAAAAGCATTAATGAAAGTGAAAAGAGTAAAGGGTATGTTGAGAGTATGATCTTATGCATTACAGAGTACATAAACGAATTTGAAAAAAATATATGTGATAAAAATAGACTACAACCTTTACACATAAACTTTGATAAATTAGAAAATTTTTCAGAATGTAATAATATCTTAGATATTTTTAAAGATATAAAAGAGAGAGGCGATGAAATTACATTTTTTAATCTTTATAAAGGTATTCCAGTAGAACATAAAGCTACTATTGTAGATATTGATGGTGAAGATGTAGTATTTAGAACTATGCAAACACAAGAGATGGCTATGAAAATGGATGGAGTAGCATATATACTAAAAGATGGTAATTTCGATAAGTATTTAAAAGCAAATATCTCGTATAATAACTTTGCAAATAACACTGTTGTTCTTAATGGCTTCACGTATCTTTTAAATATGCCCGCAACTAATAGAGAGTTTATGAGAGTTCATCCTGAAATCATGGCTGAAGTATCTCTCTCTTATGAAGATGAGTTAATGACAAAAGGAAAACTTTTTGATTTATCTATATATGGTTTGGGTGTTGTTAGTGAAGAAAACAATGGCATATATGCTGGGGCAAAAATACGTATTAATTTTGAATTGAAGTATTCAAATTTAGATAAATCTACTCATCTTAGTATAGATGGTGAGATTTTAAATATCATTGAATATAGTAGCTCTTATAGATATTGTATAAAAATTTATCCTAAAGCTAATGCAGAAGACAAGATTAGAGAGTATGTAAAGATAAGAGAAGTTGAAATATTAGATAGTTTAAATAAAGAAATTGAGTCTTATAAGATGTGATATGGTAGTAGGGAAATCCCTACATACCACCACTTGCTTCCATCTTTTTCTCCCATATACCACCTATATAAGCTAAAAGTGCTGTTATACAGAAGTACATACCTGCAATGATAATCCAAGTTTCAAATGGTGAGAAAGTATTTGCAACTATCTCACGTCCTACTTTTGTCAAATCGGTAATAGAGATAATAGATACCAAAGATGAGTCTTTAACAAGAGCAATCATCTCTCCAACTAGTGTTGGAAGTGCACGTTTTAGTGCCTGAGGCATAATGATAAAAGCCATAGTTTGAAAGTAGTTCATGCCAAGAGATTTTGCTGCTTCGTATTGACCTTTGTCTATAGACTGAATAGCGCCTCTAATTACTTCAGCAATATATGCACCAAAAAAGATACCAAGTGAGAGCCCACCGGCTAAAAATCGTTCAAGATCAAATATAGTAGCAACTATAAAGTAAAAAATAAATATTTGGACAAGCAGAGGAGTCCCTCTAATGATAGTAATATAGACTATTGCTATATCTTTAAAAAATTGAAATTTAGAGAGCCTCATAAAGGCTAGAAGTATTCCTATAGAAAAAGCAAGTATGGCCGAAAATCCAGAAATCTTGAGAGTTATCAAAAGACCTTTTAGTAATGGACCCATGGCCCATGAAGTTTCTGTAGCTATTGCATCATATTCAAAAAGTTCATCTCCATTATCAATTACAAAAGTATATCCATTAGGTATTTCTAGTTCTTTGCTATCGTCATCGTTGCTAATTACAACTTTCCCATTCTCTTTTATACTAACAACACCATCAAATGGTGCTTCAACAGCTGTTACTTTTTCATAAGCAAAGTATTTTGGTACACTTGTCCACTTCCAGATATAGTTCATATTTGAAGCTGCACTAAATAAGAAGTAACCTATTAGTACGTAAAAAAGGACAGCTATTGTGTGTCCAAGTACTTTGTTCTCTAAAATTGATTGTTTTGTTTTTGCCATTTTGTCGTTTATCCTAAATTGTATCTCTATTTTACCTACTACATGTAGGTAAAATAGAGACGCATATTTGCGTCTCTAAAAAGCGGTAACTTACATTACTTTCTTTTGCCAAGCGTCTTTCTCAAACCACTTACTATATATCTTGTCATAATTACCATCATTTTTCATCTGGTGTAAAAAGTTGTTTAACCAGTTGTTAAGATCAGGATCACCTTTTCTAAAAGCCCATCCTAATGGCTCAAAAGTTAAATCAGTATCTAGGTGAACAATGTTTCCAGTAGATTGTTTTTGTGAAAAGAAGATAGCATTATATGGTTTGTCATAAACAAATGCATCAGCTTTTCCATTAAGTACTTCTTGTGCTCCATCAGCTTCTGTTTCAAAAGTTCTGATTTTTGCTTTTTTAAACATTTTTCTAGTTGCTATTTCACCTGTAACACCAAGTTTGGTTACGATTGTATATTCTGGCTTGTCTAACTCTTTCCAAGTTTTTCCCTCATGCTTTTTTGCAGCAATGATTGTTTGACCAACACTAATATATGGGTTAGCAAAGTTGATTTTTAGGTTTCTCTCTTGAGTAACAGTCATACCACTCATAAGAATGTCAAACTTGTCAGTTAAAAGTGCAGCGATGATTCCATCCCATGCAGTTGGGACAAGCTCTAGTTTAACACCCATTGCTTTTGCCATTGCTTTTGCCATATCAACATCAAATCCGATGATATTACCTTTTTTGTCTTTCATCTCAAAAGGCATATAGCCTGGTTCCATACCTACTCTTAAAACACCACGTTGTACTATTTTATTTAGTGTAGAATTTTTCCATAGGTTGATGTCATCCGCCATCACCATACTGTTTAGTCCAAGCATTACGATTAATGCAACAAGAATTTTTCTCATATATTCTCTCCTTAATTTAGATTGTTTTTAGTGTATTAATACTTCTTTTAAAAATAGCTGGGCACGTTCTGTTTTTGGATTTGAAAAGAACTCATTTGGAGTATTTTCTTCCAAAATTTCACCTTCGTCCATGAAAATTATACGATTGCATACTTCTTTTGCAAAACCCATCTCATGAGTTACACATACGATGGTGTAGTTTTCATGTGCCAAATCCCTCATAACGTCAAGAACTCCACCTATCATTTCAGGATCGAGTGCTGAAGTTGGTTCATCAAAAAGTATGATTTGAGGTTTCATAGCAAGTGTTCTAGCTATTGCAACACGTTGTTTTTGTCCTCCACTAAGCTCACTTGGATAACCTTCAGCTTTGTGAGCAAGCCCTACTTTTTCTAAAAGCTTTAGCGAATTTTCATGTGCATCGTGTTTTGAAATGCCTTTTACTTTTGTTTGAGCTATGGTTATGTTTTCTAAGATTGTAAGATGAGGAAAAAGATTAAAGTGTTGAAATAACATCCCAGTTTCTGCTCTAAGCTGATTTACATTTACTTTTTTATCGTAAAGGTCTTTACCCTCTACATGTATGTCACCACTATCTATTTCTTCTAGTCTATTTATACATCTAATGAGAGTTGATTTTCCACTTCCACTGGGCCCACAAATTACTACAATCTCACCTTTTTTAACAGAGAAATTGATATTTTTAAGTACATGGAAATCTCCAAAATACTTATCTACATTTTTCATACTTATAATTAAGTCGTCCATTAAATACCTTTTATGTTTACAGCATCAATCTTACCGAGTATTTATAAAATTAATATAAAAAAAGTCTTCTTTTTAAAATTTTTATAAAAAATGTGGAGATTTGACTCAATTGTCTTTACAATTAAGTAATTTGAATAGCCAATTAAAAGCAATTGACTATGTATTTGTTTAGTTTAGTTACAACTAGGAATATTACCACTATCACTTGCAAACGAACTTAAAAAGTGATATAAGTGCTTTTGTTTCTTTTTTGATACTATATTAGGTGCTTTAGGACATATTCTTTTAATTTCTAATCCCATAGTTCCATTTCTATAAGTGTCTCTCCACTCTTGTTTTGTATGATATTTACCCATAACATCACCTTTAAAACCACATTGTTTTTTCAAAAGTTTTACGTAGTATTTTCTTCCTCGTATAACACTAGCTTCAGTATCAATACTTATACTAATGCTTATAATAGCAATAATCACCAATAAAGATATGATTTTCTTCATCTTTTTTACCTTCCTAATTTTGATATATATACTGCCAATTCTTTTATTTGTGTGGCGTTTAGATGATTTACCTGTTTTGACATAACAAGAATAACACCTCGTTTACCAAATTTACTCTTTTTAAAAAAATTGATACTCTCTACTAGGTCTTCTGCTTCTTGTCCCATAAGAGGTTCAGCTTTTCCATAAGCACTATTTTGCCCATCTTGACCGTGGCATTTAGCACAGCCTTGAAAAATTTCAGATGGTATAGTAGATGCTTTTCCTCTCGCATACAAAGATGAGCTAAAAACTAGACTTATAAGTAGTAAAATAATAGTATGTAATTTCATTTAACTGTCCCAATTTTTTAAATTAAAAAACATTATACCACTTTTTTATATAATGTAAAATTAAATTAACCAAATTTTTAATAAATGTAAATAATACTTTACTAGAAGAAGCAATAAAATATGGTAAAATACTGTTTTTATATGAAGGAACGATTTGGCAAAGAGTAAATTAAAAGAGTTTGGGGCAGATTTTTCACTGCTATTGGTTGCAATCTGTTGGGGAGGTACGTTTTTTATAGTTCAAGACGCTATAGAAGATACTCCCGTATATGTATTTTTATTTTGGAGATTTTTTCTTGCTACGGGCTTTATGCTACTAATCTCATTTAAAGAGATTAAAAAACTAGATAAGCAAACATTGAAGGCTGGCTTAGTTTTAGGTCTGTTTATGTTTTTGGGCTTTGCATCACAAACTTTTGGGCTTACGTACACGTACTCTTCTACGGTAGCTTTTATAACTGGGTTAAATGTAGTCATAGTTCCGATTGCAATATTTTTTATATTTAAAAGAAATGTCTCTGTTTACTCTCTCTTAGGAGCAACATTTGCAGTTATAGGATTGTATTTTTTAACAAATTCACATGCAGGTGGCTTTGGCTTAGGAGAGTTATATGCTCTAATTTGTGCAGGAATGTTTGCTCTACAGATAGTTTTTACAGATGTTTATGCAAAAAAACATAGTGCTTTTTTACTTGTGACTATACAGTTCATAGTAGTAACTGTTCTTTCTGCTCTAGGAGCACTATTTTTAGATGGATATATCATGCCAAGTAGTTTTGATGGCGTATTTTTAGAAGCTCTAATTGTAACAGTCATATTTGCTACAGTATTTGCTTTTTTTACTCAAACAGTTATGCAAAAGTTTACAACACCTGCGAAAACTGCAATTATATTTACGATGGAACCAGTAAGTGCAGGAGTATTTGGATACTATTTTGCAGGAGAAAGTTTTACCACCATTCAACTCATGGGAGCAGGATTGATTCTTTTTGGAATGCTAAGTGCAGAAGTTGGAACTTATTTGAAAAACAGAAGATTAAAAAATGAGTAAAATTTTTTTAGTTTTACTCATTTTAATTACAGGTTGTGCTTATAAAATGCCATATAAATCTTCTAAGCCTTATTATATAGTTATAAAAAATTCTAAAATAGCGTTAGCAGATACGGGTTTTATAAAAAAAGATGATGGTAGATTGAACTTACAACTTTTTACAGCAGGAACTCCCGTGTTTGACCTACATGTAAAGAGTGATGTATGTTTGGATTATATTTGTTTAAAAAAAGAGAATTTTAATAGTGAGTTTTTTGGTAATAGACATTATGATAGTTTTATAGATGAACTTTTTAATTTAAAACCTATATATAGTAAAAAAAATCTTAAAAAAATAGCGAATGGATTTGAACAAAAGATAAAAACAGATAGTTACGATATAACGTATAGAGTCGAGGGTGAAAACCTCTACTTTAAAGATAGAAAAAACAAGATATTGATAAAACTAAAGGAACTAAAATGAAAATGATAGGAGCACATGTAAGTGCGAGTGGAGGGGTGTTTAATGCACCTATAAATGCGAGAGAACTTGGAGCAAAAGCATTCGCTCTTTTTACAAAAAATCAACGCCAATGGGTAGCAAAGCCATTGGATGAAGAAACTATAACAAAGTTTAAAAATGAGTTAGAGAAATCTGAAATACTTCCAAAGCATGTACTTCCTCATGATAGTTATCTTATAAACTTAGGTCATCCTGATGAAGAAAAAAGAGAAAAATCACTAAATGCTTTTATAGATGAGTTAAAAAGATGTGAACAGTTAGGACTCGATAGACTTAATTTTCACCCTGGAAGTCACTTGAAGCTTATAAGTGAAGATAACTGCTTAGAACTTATAAGCGAGTCCATGAACGAGGCTATATGTCAAACAGATGGAGTTAGACTTGTAGTGGAAAATACAGCTGGACAAGGTAGTAATATTGGTTACAAAATGGAACATTTAGGTTATTTGATGCAAAATTCATGTGATAAGGCTCGTGTAGGTGTTTGTATTGATACTTGTCACCTTTTTGTTTCTGGTTATGACTTTCGGTCAGAAAAAACATATAATGAAACTATGGATAAATTTGCTAAGATTGTTGGATTCGAGTACCTAATGGGAATGCATCTAAACGATTCAAAGCCAGATTTAGGTAGCAAAGTCGATAGACACCACTCTATAGGAGAGGGTAAACTAGGGCTTGAGCCGTTTAAGTTTATTATGAATGATGATAGGATAGATGACATACCGATGGTACTAGAGACTATTGACGATACTATATGGGCTCAAGAGATTGAGCTTCTTTATAGTTTTATCAAAAATTAAAATTTTTTAGGAGTAGATATGAAAAATTACGCAAAAGTTGTAGCACTACTTGGTCTTAGTGCAGTAACTCTAAGTGCATCAGGGTATAGGATTCCTGAGCAATCATTAAATAGTACAGCACTTAGTGCTGCATACGTAGCAGGTGCAAACGGGGCAGATGCTAGTTACTTTAACCCTGCAAATATGGTATGGAATAATGATGCAAGTGAGATGGAGCTTGCTTTAACTTATATTGGTCTTTCAAAAGTAAAGTACACTGATGTTTCAGGATTTACAAATGAATCAAAAGGTGAAAAATTTTATGTTCCAACTTTTCATTATGTCTCACCAGCAGTAGGAAATTGGAGATTTGGTTTATCTATGGTTGCACCTGCTGGACTATCAAAAAGATGGGATGATGCTTATGCAAAATCTACTTCTAA
>CAZHBU010000044.1:0-17288 GCA_964530865.1 uncultured Sulfurospirillum sp. | reverse complement strand
TTCCTGCAAGAATAGCCACTAAAGGTTCAAAGTTTCTCTCTTGAAGAACTTGAGCAATTTGATGAATCTCTATGCTTCCTGTAAGCGTATAAAATATCAAAGCACTCATGACATAAAATCCAGCCGCAAGTGCTCCCATCGTAAAGTACTTAATAGCAGCTTCGTGTGCTTTTGCACGGTTGTGCATTGCTATCATAGTGTAAAGTGCAAGTGAAGCGGTCTCAAGTCCAATGAAAATCAAAATTAGGTTATCACTTGAAACCATAAACTGGAAACCAGCAATCATAAACAAGAAAAGTGCATAAAACTCAGCCATTGCGAACTCTTGAAAACGACGTCCTCCAAGAGAAAGTGGAACAAAAAGAGCCGAAGTAACCAAGATAATAATTTGCGTCATAAGTGCAATACCATCAACTAAAACTACGTCAAAGAACCCTCTACTCTCTCCATTAAAACCAATAACTGATCCAAGCGAAAGGAGTATAAAAAGAACAGCTAAAACTGTGTAAAAACTTCTTGAGAGGTTTTTTGTTGCTAAATCTATAACTATGATACTCAAAGCTCCAAAAATTGTAATTGCCATTGGTAAAAGTGAAGTTATATTTAAAGATGCAAAGTCTATACTGATTGGTTCTATCATTATTTGCCTCCTTCGATAGTATTCACTTTTACAATGAACTCTTTTGCTTCTTGAGTGACTGCTTTAGTCTGCATCAAAACAATCATCTTCTTAACACTCGCATCAATAGGTCCCAAGATTGGTTTTGGGTAGATTCCTAAGATAACTACTAAAGCTACTAAAGGGATAAGAGCAGCTAGTTCTCTACCATTTAAATCTTTTAATCCTCTATTTTTCTCATTTGTTATTTCACCAAAAAATGATCTTTTATAAAGAGTAAGCATATAAATAGCCCCTAAAATGATGCCTGTTCCAGCGAATAAAGTCATAATCCAACTAACTTTATAAAAGCCCATTAAAGATAAAAACTCTCCAACAAAACCGATAGTTAAAGGCAGTCCCACTGAAGCCATCAACATGATTCCATATATGGTTGCAAATGTTGGCATGCTAATCGCAAGTCCACCGAACTCACTCATGTTTTTAGTGTGACGCCTATCGTAAATACAGCCAACTAACATAAACAAAGCACCACTTACGATTCCATGGCTTATCATAAGAAATATTGAACCCGTGATACCTTCTGCATTAAGTGCAAAAGTTCCAAGAATAATGATACCCATGTGAGATATCGAACTATAGGCAATAACTTGCTTCATGTCCTCTTGGGCATAAGCTACCATTGCTGCATAAATAACCATGATTATAGCTACAACTGCTATTGGCATTAAAAAGTAAACTGTTGCATCTGGAAATAGTGGAAGTAAAAACCTCACCATCCCATAAGTTCCCATTTTTAGAAGCACTGCTGCAAGTATCACTGAACCAATTGTTGGTGCTTGACCATGCGCATAAGGTAGCCATGTATGAAATGGGAACATTGGAACTTTGATTGCAAATGCTAAGAAAAATGCTCCAAATAACCAAAGTTGAAGACTAAAATCTTCAACTCTCATAAGTTGCCAATCTGGAAGCGAGAAACTCCAAACTCCTGTTGTTGCATGGTAAAGGTAACCCATATACAAGATACCAACAAGCATAAGAACTGAGCCTGCAAATGTATATAAGAAAAACTTAATTGCTGCGTATATTCTTCTATCACTTCCCCAAGCACCAATTATATAAAGCATTGGAACAAGTGAAAATTCCCAAAAAAGATAAAATAAAATTACATCAAGACTTAAAAATACACCAACCATTGTCATCTCTAGGTATAAAACTGAGATAATCAAGTTCTTTGCATCTTTTTTGATACTAAGACCAATAAGTGCAATCATGGTCATAAATGTACTAAGAATTACTAAAAATAGTGATATTCCATCGACTCCCAAATGGTAACTCATGCCAAAATGAGATATGATAGTAGCGTGTTCAACAAACTGAAAACCATCTATATTTGCGTCAAATGCTATCCAAAGAGCAATACTAAGAGTGAACTCTATAAATGCTACTGTTATACCATAAGCTCGTATGCTATCTTTGTTAACTAAGAACCCAAAGATTCCTGCAACTAGTGGAAAAAATATTATTAATGATAAGATATGATCCATGTTCTACTCCTATACCGTCGGTCTATAAAAAATTGCTAATGCTAGAAGGACAACTATACCTACCACCATCCATCTTAACATCGATGAGAGATTACCACTCTGCATCTTTCTTGCTTTCTCACCAGTACCATAAATAACTCTTGCAATCATATCTACTGAAGCATCTACTATCTTGTTATCTATATTCAACCAAACAAATCTTGAGAGTGCTGTAAAAGGTTTCATAATACCCTCTTCATAAAATTTTGGAATATAGTATTGATTGATAAGAAGTTTATAAACTCCCCAATTTTCAATCTTTTCACTAAATCCACCTCTTTTGTACTTATAAACAGCAAATGCAATACCACTAAGTGCAATTGCAGAAGTAGCAAAAATAAGAACAAGGGCTATGCTGTGATCTAGTGTAAACTCATAATCAGCTAAAAGTTGTGTTGTAAACTCATGAAATGAGTGCTCAAAGAAACCAGCTACAATTGCAAGAAGTGCAAGTGGCGTAAGAGCATAAATCACAAATGGTTGAGCCTCATGAGGATGATAGCCAAGTTTTTCGTGAACTTTTTCTCCAAAGAAAACAAGCATTACTAAACGGAAACTATAAAATGCTGTTAAACCAGCTCCAACAAAAAGTGCTCCCCATAAAAGGTATGAGCCATCATTAAAGGCAACTTCTAAAATCTTATCTTTTGAAAAGAATCCAGCTAGTGGATAGATTCCAGCAAGTGCTACTGAAGCTATGCTCATAAGTATTGCTGTTGGACGCATTGCTTTGTAAAGTCCACCCATCTTTTTAATATCTAATTCACTATCCATAGCATGCATTACGTTACCAGCTCCTAAGAAAAGAAGTGATTTAAAGAATGCGTGAGTCATCAAGTGAAAAAGTGCTATCCAATAAGCCCCAAGTCCAGCTGCTACAAACATATAACCAAGTTGTGAAAGTGTTGAGTAAGCGATGATTCTTTTTAAATCTCTATTTACAAGAGCCATTGAAGCTGCAAAAACTGCAACGAATGCTCCAAGAGATGCTATAAACATACCAACATCAGGTATAAGAGCATAAATCTCACCACAACGAATAACAAGATAAACACCAGCTGTTACCATCGTTGCTGCATGAATTAAAGCTGAGACTGGAGTTGGTCCCTCCATTGCATCTGCTAGCCATGTATGAAGTGGAAACTGCGCTGATTTACCCATAGCTCCAATGAAAAGAAATATTCCTATCCAAGTAACTATGCTTATGTCAAGATTTACAATTCTAGCAAAAACTATGTCGTATTGAAGTGAGCCTATATTCCAGTAAATTAGAAAAAGTCCCATCAACATTCCAAGGTCTGCAATACGGTTCATAATAAACGCTTCGTTTGCCGCCCATGATGCACTGTGCTTTTTGTACCAAAAACCAATAAGTCCCCAAGAACAAAGTCCAACGCCTTCCCATCCTATGAAAAGTCCAACAAAGTTATCACTCATAACTAGAATCATCATTGAGAAAACAAATGCTGATAGCCATGAGAAAAATCTGTTGAAACTCTCATCGTATTCCATGTACCCTATAGAGTAGATATGAACTATAGTTGAGACTAGTGAAACCGTAACCATCATGATGACTGAAACTTGGTCTACTACAAATCCAAATGGAATTGACAGGTTTCCTGCACTTATCCAATCCATTAGTTTAACATGAACAATTTGGTCCATATCAACATAGTTTAGAAGTATCATTGACGCTACAAATGAGATAAAAATCATTACTGATGCGAAAATTCCAACATAAACATTTTTACGACTCTGTGCGAAAAGTGCAGTTATGAGTGAACTAACTATCGGTGCAAAAAGTGCAATATATAGATATTTTTCCATTTTGCTACCCTTTCATCATATTTAAAGTATCTAAATCAGTTGAACCAGTCTTTTTATACCAAAGAATCAACAAACCAAGACCAACAGCTATCTCACTAGCTGCTACTGCTATTATAAAAAATGCAAACATTTGACCACTTAGATCCCCATAGTAATGAGAAACTGCAACAAAACCAATATTGGCTGCATTTAGCAAGATTTCTGTTGAAAAGAAAAGCATCAAAAGATTTTTTCTCTTCATAACACCAACAAGCCCAATACTAAAAAGGATACCTGAGAGAACTAAATAGTGAGTTAAAGTTATCATATTATCTCCCCCTTCTCTTCATAGTGATCCTCTTGTGTAAGATCCATTTCCATCCTTTTACTAACAAGTAAAATACCACTTATCATAGAAACCAACAACATAACCGCTGCAAGTTCAAAAGGTATAAGGTATTTTGTAAATAGAACTAATCCTACCATTTGAGTATTACCAACACCCTCTATAGCAGAAGGATAAAGAGCTTCTATATTTGCCGAGTATATCGGTGCACTCATAATAATGACTATCAAAACAGCTGAAATGATAGACAAAGAGTAGAGCACTTTTTTATAATGAATATTCTCTTTAACGTCTCTTGTTGTATCAAAAAACATCATACCAAACGCATAAAGTGCCATAACTGCACCAGAGTAGACTACTATCTGGACGACTCCAAGGAACTCTGCTCCCAAAAGGAAGAAAAAGCCCGATATGAAAATCATCCCACCTGCCAATGCACTCATTGCATAGAGTGCATTCTTACTAAAAACAACAATCCCAAACATGATAATAGTTAGGATTGAAAATGTATAAAATGCTATAACTTCAAACATAGTAACCTCAATACGCTAGTGGTGTTTTTTTAACAAAAGAGTCTGCATCATCGCTCAGTGCGCCAAATCCAGGAAACTCTTGCTGTTTGTTAGCCTTAAACTCGTCCAAAGGCGTTAACATATCTTCTTTTAACCCAAAATGTGCTCTTTGCTCACTTGCATTTTCATAATCCGCGCTATGAACGATTGCAAGTTCTGGACAAACTTCAGCACAATAACCACAAAATATACATCTGCCAAAGTTGATCGTATATTGTGATACCTCTTTTCTTGAATTTTCATCAAGTTTTGTTTCTATTCTAATACAGTTTGCAATACAAATCTTTTCACAAAGACCACAACCTATACATCTATCGCTTCCACTCTCTTGAAGCCTTAGAAGTTTGTGTATGGCTCTGTATCTTGGTCCCATTGCTAACTTCTCTTGTGGATATGAAACTGTATGAGTATTTCCTTTTGCAAACATCTCTCTTAAAACTATCCATAATCCTACAAAAAGTTCACCTTTTAGTGCTCGACTAAATCCTCTTTTAAAGAACTCCCAACCAGTTTTTGGTTTTGGTTCTGCATTATAGAAAATATATCCAGGAGCCACATCTCTTTTTGAAAATTGTTCTAAACTCATAACATCTCCTTAATACCTGTAATAAGAATATTAATTAGTGCTAAAGGCATCAATATCTTCCAACAAAGCCACATCATCTGGTCTGGTCTCACGTGAGGCCAAGCCGCTCTAACCCATAAAAACAAGAATATAAAAGCAGATATCTTAAATAGTATCATGATTGCTCCTGGGATAATCCAAAGAGAATTGTAACCACCAAAGAAAATGATACTAACTAAAAATGCTACTGTTATCATATTTGCATACTCTCCAACGAAAAACAGCCCCCATCTCATGCCAGAATAATCTGTTGCATAACCAGAAACAATCTCCGCTTCATACTCAATCAAATCAAATGGAGTTCTGTTTGTTTCAGCAAAACCAGCAATTATAAAAAGTAGACATGCTAAAGGTTGTTGCCATACCAACCAAGATGTAAAACCACCTATTTGATAATCGTTTATATCTATAAGTGAGAGTGAGCCTATTATCATGAGAGGCGCTAAAAGGGCAAGTCCTGAAACAACCTCAAACGAAAGAAGTGCTATAACCGTTCTTGCAGCTCCTAAAAGTGCCCATTTGTTTGAACTACTCATACCTGCAAGAAGTGGAGCATACATACCCGCACTTGCCACACCCATAATAAATAAGACACCTACATTTATGTCTGCTATGATAGGAGTTACCGTATACCCAAAAACTGTGAACTCAGGGAAAAATGGAATCGCTGCCATTGCTGTAAAAGCAGTAGCAGGAGCAATAACAGGAGCAAACTTAAATATAGGCTTTACTGCATTTTGAGGAACTATATCCTCTTTTGTAAAAAGCTTAATTCCATCTGCTGCTAGTTGCAAAATCCCGTGAGGTCCAACGTTCATAGGCCCAAGTCTTCTTTGCATATATGCTAGAACCTTTCTCTCTATAAACGTAGCAAAAGCTGCCATACCAGCAACTACTGACAAAACAATAACGGACTTAATGACCGTTTCAATTACTATTGCCCAATCCATTACTTCACACCTTTTATGCTAACATCTGCAAATCTATACCCATCAGGGAAGAACTGCTTAGCATTTAGTTTTGTATCAAATGTAGGTAAGTATGGGATATCTCCACTTATCATCAAATCAACTTCGACTCTAAGTGTAAGTTTTACTCCATCACTTCCCTCAACCACTACCATATCACCACTTTTAAGCTCTTTTTTTTCTAAAAAGTCACTTGAAGCATATAATGAACCAGCTTCACATAACTGATGTGCTCTGTTTGTAAATGCATTGAACTGCTGAACTGGATTTGCTAAATAAAGTGGTGAACTCATATCTTTAGTCTCACTTAGCTCATCTACTTCATCTTTACATGTAACAATTTTTGAGCTTAAAAGATAACCACGGTTCTCAACTCCCGCTCTTGTAAACTCGTTTGGTAAGCTATCAAAATCTACTGCTTTAAATCCTCTACGAGTTGGAAGTTCTACTGTATAGTCTATAGTAAACTCTGCATCAAGTCCAAGCTCATTCGCTATGTCATTCAAACAGTATCCATTAAACGGAAGAGCTGCATTTGTAGGAACAACTCTTTTATTCATACTAGTAAATGTTCCCTCTTGCTGATTGAGTGCTGGCATATCTAAATCACCTTTTCCTAAAGCACTTAGAGTAACATCTGCTTTTACGTTGTATCCTAAAGTAAACTCGCCTCTGTTTTTGTTTAAATCACATATGATTGAAACACCCAGAGTATTTGTCTGACTTGGGATGACAACTACACTAAACTCAGTGTGCTTCTCAATAAGTCCCAAAAGTTTTGCTAAATTTTTACTCTTTGGATGATTATATAAATCTTCACCAGCTATCAAAGAAAAACTATCTTTTTTAGCAAGTAGTTTAGGTAGCTTTTCACTAAAATCATCAATGTCAAGCAGTTCAAAAAGTGAATTCTCATCTACTTCTATCTCTTTTGCCTCTTCACCCTCACCAACTGTCTGTTTACAGGTTGTATGAAAAGATTGAAGATAATCAGTAGTTTCACTTGGTAAGTTTTTACCAAACAAATCAAGAATAAGATAAAGAACAGCCTCTTCAGTTCCTACTTTATGATTTAGACTCAACAGATTTTTAGAATAACCATCTATTACAGGGTCACCTACTGGATGAAAATATAGTCCAGCACCCTTGTTCATGCTTAGTGCATTGTTAAACGCATATCCAGCATTTGGGCTATCTGTCTTAAGTGCAGTTCCTACACTAACTACAAAGTTACTATTTTGAACTGTTTTTAAATCACCACTATAAAGATTTGCTCCACTTACAGATGAGAAATTATCTAAAAACTTCTTGTACATGTAAGCGTCATTGTTTACTAATTTATAGCCGTGCTTATCTTTTAGTTTTTGAAGAATTAGTGCTTCTTCGTTTGTTATGAAACTATCAAATTCTATTGTATCGACTTTTGTTTTCATACTCTTTATGACTTTATCAAAAGCCTTTTTATCTTTACATTCAACTACATTTTCAAAATCGTATCCATATCTTGTTCCACCGTGAATTGGTGAAAAACTGTAGTCATTGCTTACTCTAAAAATTTTATCATTTGAATTTGATATATTATCGTGTCTAACATCATAATACATCAAAGAACAGTCACTACTATGAGGGTTTGCAGCTGGAATCTTTTTAAGTTCCCACGCATTAGCCTTGTACTGAAAATCTGTACTTACAAGTGCGCCTACTGGACAAACTGAAGTACACTCACCACACATAGTACAATCAAGTGTATCTTCTCCACTCGCAACGCCTATAATAGACTTTTGAAGTTTGTTCCACATTGCATATGCATCTTTAGGAGTCTTCTCTTTCCACTCTTTGTCAAGTTCAACTCCGCCACGCTTAACTGTCTTTAGTGCAGACTCACCAATCATATCTTTACATACTGTGACACAACGCTCACATACTATACATAAAGATGGATCATAATGAATCTTACCCCAATCAGTTGCAGGGCGAGGCATATCTGGTATACAATGACTTTGAGAATCTACTTCCATTTCCATCGTATAGTTTTGCAGTTCACACTCACCACTTTGATCACAAACCCCACACTCAAGAGGGTGATTAACATCATATATCTCCATGATAGCTCGACGCTCTTTCTCTATCTCTTCATTTTTGGTAACAATGTTCATGCCTTCTTTTGCTTTAGCATTACACGAATATGCACGTTTTCCATCAACCTCTACTAGACATAGTCTACAAGCCAAAGTTGGTGAACAGTTTGAAAGATAACAAAGTGCTGGAATGAAAATATCATTTGCTCTTGCTATATTTAGTACAAACTCTCCCTCTTTTGCCTTACATTCAACGCCATCAATTACTACTGAAATTTCACT
The DNA here is from genome assembly GCA_964530865.1 of uncultured Sulfurospirillum sp. GTDB lineage: Bacteria > Campylobacterota > Campylobacteria > Campylobacterales > Sulfurospirillaceae > Sulfurospirillum_A. Next base: position 8,403 of record CAZHBU010000044.1, on the reverse strand, counting down.
CATTGAACTTCTCTCTTTGTAATTTTTACTTGCTTAAATCTATATGAGTCTTCACTGAGCTCATTTGCCATCAATGCAATAGTACCTTTTAACTTTTTATCAAGTCTAAACTCTCTATTTTGATTTTGAACAACTATTGGTTGTCCATTTTGCACCTTTGCAGCAACTCCGAATTGAGCTGAGCCTATCAAAAGTTCCAAATTTTCATCTGAGTTATACTCAAAAACAACCGTTCCATCAAAACTCTCTAATTCTTCAATTTCTTCTACATGTAAAGAGTCTGTTTTTAGTTTTCCTAAACATTTTATTTCTATATCACTATATTGTTTTATAAGATTTATAAACTTTGAGATATTTTCTGAACGTGGGTTTAAAAACATATCTTTACCAAAAACAATCAAAGGCTTTGAAGCATTTTGAAGCATTACATGTAACTCTTCAACTTCTTCTTCCCCTATATTTGTTTCAGCACTTATGTAACCCTCATCTAACTCATCAAAATATTTTTTTGTTTCTTGAGGTAGATCAGCATCTTTTAAAAACTCTTTTGCAAGAATTGCAACTACACCCTCTTCACTTCCAGCTTCATATCTACTAAAAAATTCTGCACTCTTCATAAGTGGCAAGTCTTCAAGAACGCAAATTAATGCTATTTTTGAATTTTGTATGTTTTCAAAAAGTTCCTTATCATCTAAAGAGAGCATAGAACCTATAACTACTACTAAGTCATTGCTCATTTATGTACTCCTTTTTTGACAACTATTGTCCAATCTACCTCATTGAACTTTAGTGAATTCATTAGTGTATGTCCAGCCTCTTTTACGACGTCTGCACTCTTTTGAACCCCTGAAAAATCACCAATTTCAAATATGAAAATAGTTACCTCATCAGTTGCACTTTTTTCAACAACTTCTAACATTCTGTCATAGAAATTATCTCTTAAATGTCTTAAATCATATCGTTTCATTTTACTATCTCCTTTTTCAAGAAGTGAATTCTTGAAAAATTCCCCTCACTAAAGCTTTGTTCTTGACAAGAGAAAAATATATTTTTCATACCAACCCCTCTATCTGTCTATTTCGCCAAATACGATATTGGCATTACCAATTATCGTAACAACATCAGCCAAGTACTGTCCAGGAAGCAGGTCTTGAAGTATACTTGTATGCCAAAAACTTGGAGCTCTTAGTTTTAATCTATATGGATATGGATCACCTTGAGAGTTTATATAAAAACCAAGTTCCCCTTTTGGAGACTCAGTTACAACATAAACTTCACCAACTGGTGGACGCATTCCTTGAGTTACAAGAACAAAGTGTTGCATCAAAGAGTAGTTTTGAGTCATAATCTGCTCTTTTGGAGCTGAAATATATTTTGGTGCATTTGCCATAAGTTCTGGCGTAGTCTCTGTATACATTGGAATAAGTTGTTTTAGTATCTTCAAAGACTCTCTCATCTCTTGCATATGAATCTTATATCTTCCATAACTATCACATCTTTCACTCACAGGAACATCAAACTCTACTTCATCATAAAGCTCATAAGGTTCTTCTTTTCTTATATCCCATGCAATTCCACTTCCTCTTAGCATTGGTCCACTTAGACCCCAACTTTGTGCCATCTCGGGAGTTATCACACCAACATCTTCAAGTCTCATCTTCCAAATACGGTTTTGGTCTAGTAGTCCCTCATAAGTTGCAATCGCTTCAGGCATTTCATTGATAAACTTCATCAAAGAGTTAGTCCAACCCTTTGGAAGGTCAAGTGGAACACCACCGATACGAACTGCAGAGTGAGTCAATCTAGCGCCACAATAATCCTCAAAAAGATCCATCGCATACTCACGCTCTCTAAAGGCATAAAGGAAAACTGTCATTGCCCCAACATCAAGTGCATGGGCTGCAATCCAAAACAAGTGTGAAGTCAAACGCGAAAGTTCCAAAAGCATCATTCTGATTACTTTTGCACGTCTTGGGACATCTAAATCTATCAGTTTTTCAACTGCTAATGCAAAACCATAGTTATTTGAAGTCGAAGCTATATAATCCATGCGATCTGTTGTTGGTAAAAACTCATTATATATCATATTTTCTGCCATCTTCTCCATACCACGGTGAAGATAACCAACATCAGGAACAGCTTTTGTAACCAACTCGCCATCAAGTTCAAGTATAAGACGAAGTTGTCCATGAGAACTTGGGTGCTGAGGACCAAAATTAATAATCATACGATTATCTTCTCTCTCAAATACTAAGTTCTCAAAAAATGGTTGAAGTCTATTTACTTTTTGCATATTATGGTCTCTCTTTTAGTATTTTAGGTTCATTCTTTTTGGAAAGTTTTCTCACGATTGGGATACCGCCCTCTTCTTGATAGTCCGTCTCAGTTTCTTTTTCACTATACTCTGTACCAAAAGGAACTTCATGTTTAATTCTTGCAAATCTATGAGTATCTTTCTCTACAATTCTTGCACCGTCTCTCTCTTCAGGTCCAATAATGTCTCTGTATTCACGTCCAAAAATCTTATCTATCTCATACCACTGTGCTTCTTCATCGCCTATAAGCGGGTAAGTTTTTCTTAGTGGATGATCATGCCAATCATCTGGCATAAGAATTCTTTTCATGTAGTGATGTCCTGTGATTCTCACACCAAACATATCGTACATTTCTCTCTCAGCCCAATCTGCACTTTTATATATACTAGTTACACTTTTTATCTCTTCTTTTTCTTTGATAAAAAACTTAACTCTCATTCTTTTTCTCTTAGAAGTTGAAAGCATCTGATAAAATATTTCAAATTCTCCACTCTTAGCTAGCCAATCAATAGCACTAAGTTCACTTAAAAAGTTATACTGTAATTTATCTCTTAAAAATTCCATTACTGCTAAATTGTCTTTTGCACTTATGTAAACTACGAGTTGTCCTCTTTGGATATACGCCTCTTTTACAGAAAATGAAGACTCTAAATCTGCAACATCTTTTGCAAAAATCTCATCTGTACTAACTTCATCTTTTGGTATCTGAGGAGCCATGTAAAATCTATCGTTGTAGTAAGCTTTTGCTTGTACATTCTTTTTATCTTGATAAGCTCTCATTACACTAACCTCTTTGGCTTCAGTTTTCGTGATGCACTCTCAGTTCTTACTTTCTTTTGTAAAAGCATAAGTGCATACTGTAAAGATTCTGGACGAGGTGCACAACCAGGAAGATAAATATCGACAGGAATGATTCTATCAGCCCCTTGAACTGTAGCATACGTATTGAACATACCGCCAGTATTCGCACAACTTCCCATACTAATAACCCATTTAGGTTCACTCATCTGGTCATAAAGTCTTCTCATAAAAGGAGAGTGTTTTTTAGTCAAAGTTCCTGCAATTATAAGAACGTCAGATTGTCTAGGACTAGCTCTAAAAATAGTTCCAAATCTATCAAAGTCATATCTACTTGCACCAGTTGCCATCATCTCGATAGCACAACATGCAAGTCCATATGTCAAAGGCCATAGTGAGTTACTTCTTCCCCACTGAACAAGTTTATCTACTGTAGTAAGAGCCACCGGTAAGCCTCCCTCACTTAGATAATTTATCTTATGCTGTGCCATTCAAGCGCTCCTTTTTTCCATGCATATACAAAACCAATTGCAAGAAGTCCAATAAAAAGAACCATCTCAATAAAACCAAACATACCAAGAACTTTAAAGTTCACTGCCCATGGAAACATAAAAATGATTTCAACATCAAACAGTATAAACAAAAGTGCAAAAAGATAGAAGTGGGCCGAGATTTTGTTAGGTTGTTTACTAACCTCTGGTCCACACTCATAAATGGTAAGTTTCAACTTTTCAGTATCTGACCTTGCCATTCTTCTTGAGACAATTCTTGCTAAAACAGTTATGCCATAAAATACAGCAACCCCAAACGCTAAGAGGAAAAATGCTCCAAAATAGGGGTGAGCAAAATCCATGTGTGACATTTGTGTCATGGAAAATCCTTATAATAAACTCTTGAATTAACTACTATTAAATAGATAGTAGTTACCCAAGAGTTCTAATTTAATATCAACTAAACTAAACCTTAGAGTTTACCTTAATTCATATTAAACTATTTTTATTTTACTATTACACAGAGGCAAACCCCATAGAATTCTTTTCTCCAAATACTCCTGCCTTTTCTCTCTTTATGGCATTTACAAAATCTTCCATACAAAAAATAGGCTCCTCTTTAATGGCAACTCTAAGAGCACAGTTTTTTAGTACTAGCTTTATCTGTCCACCACTAAGTTCATGCTTTGCTAGCTCTTCAATGCTAAAACTCTCTTCATAAACAGCACTCTCAGGAAGAAGTTTTTGCCAAAGCTCAACTCTTTGTTTCAAAGTCGGCTTTTCAAATGCTATCTTATAATCAAAACGTCTTGAAAAAGCGCTATCAATTGTCTCAAGCAAATTCGTCGTAGCGATCAACACACCATTAAATTTCTCAATTTGCTCTAAAAATATATTTTGCATCTGATTGTGCATTTTGTCAGCTCCACTACCACCATCAGTCGTACGAGCACTTAAAAATTGGTCAGCTTCATTTAGTAGTAAAACTGGTTCACTTTTTGTTTTTAGTGCTAAATCTCTAAAATTATCAAAAATTGCTCTCACATTTTGTTCACTCTCACCTACATATTTTGAAAGTATTTTAGAACAATCAAAGCTAAGTACTCTTTTTTTCATTGACTTCGCCAAAGAGTAAGCTGTCATAGTTTTTCCAGTTCCAGGAGGTCCATAAAAAATTATTTTTGCATCAATCCCGCCACGTCTCTCTTTTACTCCCCACTCTCTTAAAAGTTTCATAACATTTCTATCTACTTGTTTCAAAAGATTATCTAAAAGTTCTCTTGTTTTTGGAGTTAAAACAACATCATCAAGCGTAGTTTTTGGGTCAACTAATTCAAAAAGTTCTTGGTCTTGTATCAACATATCTAGTTTTATTTTTTTGGCTTTTTTATCTTTATTTGGATGCATAATTTTTTGAAGTAACTCTTCACTTATAAAAAAGCTTCTTGACACTCCACCAAAACCATTGAGCATCTCATCATAATCTATAATTTCTTCTTCTATAAGCTTTGAACCTTCTTCTAGCAAGGCTCTATTTTTGATTTTTTCATAATCATCTACACTTATGAGATTTACAAGTGTATTCATATCTCTTAGAGATTCAAACTCACTAGCATACTCCTCTTTTAGAAGTGCCAGAAATATGACTTGCTCTTTTTGATTTAGCTCAAAATCTGTAAAAATCTTTTCTATTGCAATCTCAATTTCACTACTCTCTACTCTTGCAGATATTCTGGATTCTAATAATTGTAATTTTGAAGTTAGCGAGCTTATGCTAACTGAATTTTGTTTGTTTAGGCTAAGTTTTTGGTATATTTCTATTCGTAAAAATTGGTCTTTGAGATACTCTAAATGATCTTTATAAGGTACAACTTCAGGAAGTTCCATATCTAAACTACCATCTTCTAAGAGCTTTAAAAAAGAGCCGCTAAGTGTTATAGTTGAGTTTAAAAGTTCTAGATTTGAAGTTTCTGAGATTTTTAGGTTTACAAAAGCACCTAAGGTTATCCAGCCGTGGTCAAGTAAGCTTTTTACTAAAGGTAGTTGTTTTATGTGGCTATATTTTTTATCACCAAATAGTGCAACAAGAGTATCGAGTACAACAATTTCTACACTTCCATTGATATACTGTTTTGTTATCTCTTTTAAGAATATCGCTTCTTCTACTGTTGATTTCAGATGTTCAAAAACCTTACTATTTTTAACATCTTTTGTTTCTAAAAAATCTACCAAATAACGCAAAAGCACACCTCTACATGTCAACCAAGATTATATAAGTTTAGCATTTTAACATAACAAAAAGATGATATAGGTTAAGGTAAAAAATAATTTCTTACCTTAAGTTTAGACGCTTACTTATTGAATTTACCCTTTTTGTACTTGTTCTTTAAGAACTCTTTTTAATACTTTTCCTGTAGCATTTTTTGGCAATTCTTCCACAAAATAGATGTGTTTAGGGACTTTAAAATTTGCTAAGTGAGATTTGAGGTATTTTTTAATCTCTAACTCTTTTAGCTTAATCTCTTCTTTAGGTTGAACAAATGCCATTACTTCTTCATCATTAAGATCATTTTTGATGCCAATGACAGCGGCAGCATCAACACCTTCATAAAGTGCTAGCACCTCTTCTATTTCTCTTGGGTATATATTGATTCCTTTTGAAATAATCAAATCTTTCTTTCTATCTACAATATAAAGAAACCCATCTTCATCAAGTTTTCCTAAATCACCGCTAAGCAACCACCCATTGACCTTTGCTTCATCTGTCGCGTCTGGACGATTGAGATAACCCTTCATAACACAATCACCTTTAATGATAATCTCACCAACTTCTCCTACACAGAGCTCTATCATTTCATCATTTACAATTTTTATTTCATATCCATCTAAAGGTAATCCCACTGAAAGTGGCTTTTGCTTATCTAAACGATTTACCGCAACTGCAGGTGAACACTCACTCAGCCCATATCCTTCTGTTAGTACTGCATTTTTAAACTTTACATTAAAATCATTTAAAACAGCTTCGCTAAGAGGTGCACTTCCTGATATGAAAACTCTAATTTTATTGAACCACATAAAGTACCAAGGTATCTTAGATTTTACTAAAGAATTATATAAAGTTGGAACACCTAAAAATACTGTTGCTCGTTTTAAAAGTGCTTGCTTTAGTACATTGGCAAATGGAAATACTGATTTTACAATGATGATAGATGAATTTGTCATAACTGGTAAAATTACCATTACTGATAGTGTAAAAGAATGAAACATGGGTAAAAATACGAGGAATCTATCTTTTTCATTTATTTTAAAAGCTTCTTGCCCGCTCCATGTATTTGAGAATAGATTTCTAAAACTAAGCATTGCCCCTTTTGGCTTGCCTGTTGTTCCTGAAGTATAAACTATACACGCTAAATCATCAAGTTTTGGGGGAGTTAAAAGCTGCTCATGAACCTCATGAGAAGAGATAATTTCTGCAAAACTATAGTTTTTATCATCAAACCCATCATAATCTTCAGTCCAAACAATCTTCTCTACCGCAGTTGAGTACAGAAGATTTTTTGTCTCTTTAGCAAGTGAGGGTGAACAAATCAACATCTTTGCACCACAATCACCCAAAATATACTCAAACTCTTCATGTTTCAAAAATGTGTTGATAGGGACAACAATAGCCCCTATCTTCGTAATAGCAAAGAGCGATATCATAAACTCTTCAGAATTGCCAACTATCAATGCAATTTTGTCACGACTCTTAACGCCACTAAACTCCAAAAACCTAGCAAAAGTATCAATCTTCTGCTTAAACCTAAGATTATCTACTTTTCTATCTTCAATAAAAATAACCGGTTTACTTGGACTTACTTTAGCGTTATGCTCAATCGCTTCGTAAAAATTTTGATATCTATACTCTATCATCTATTTTCCTTAGAATTTATACTTAAATGATGCTGTTATTAACTGAGCAGATGAATTCGTAAATGTTCCATTTGGTACAGGATTAGTCCCAGCGTTTGCAGTAGGATTTAATACTGTTCTGCTCTCTTTATCGTCATAAAGATAAGACAAACCAATCTTCATATTTTTATTTAATGCATACTCTAAACCAAAAGAATAAAGTTTTGCATCAGAATCAGGTAACTCAAAACCTAAAGTACTTTCAGGTGCAGGACTCTTATCAATTGCAAAACCTGCCATTAGCTTTAACTTGTCACTATATTGATGAGTAACACCAATACGATATGCGTTGACATCTTTCCAATCTTTTGCTTTTGGATCATCATATTTTAATTTTAAAACTCCCGTTAAAGGAGAAGGGTATTTAAAATCAAGCTCTTTATATGAAGACCAATATGTTCTCTCATATACAAACTCTACTGTTGTTTTATTCATAGTATATGCAGTTGCTAATGTTAATGAAGCAGGCAAAGGAACAGTTAAACTAGCATCTCCATCATAATCAGGTTGCGCCACATAATGCAATTTAGCATTCCCTTCCACTGTCAAATCTACTTTTGAACGATATGTAGTTGCGAAAGTTAAATTCTCCATAGGTTTAAAACTCATAGCTAAATTATAACCATAGTCAATAGAATTAGCTTTCATATCACGAGTTAACGCTCCACTAGCAGCATCACTCTTTATAATACCTTCACTATAAACGCCTCTTAAACCAAAACCAATTGCAAATTTATCACTTACTTTATATGCCACTGTAGGATTTAACTCTATAACACTAAGAGTAAACTCTTTAGAAGTAGATTTTGCATAAGCATCATCCCATCTTTTTGATAGTCCAGCAGGTG